>NZ_JALFIA010000077.1:0-5062 GCF_022776125.1 Hallerella sp.
ATGAAGCTCGCCAATGCGGCGGACTTCAATACAACAGGCATGCCGCTTTGCACGGTGAATTCCGATGGAACGATTACGGGTGATTCTGCGACGATTACGTTTAACGCCGGCAGCATGCTTCCGACTTCCGCTACATATATCACTCCGGTCACGGACAAACGCGTCGAAGGCGATGAAAGCTTTAAGATGTATGTGTTTAACATGAGCGGTGCCGTGCTCTCGGGCAATAAGCGTACCGGTTCCTTCACGCTTTACATCAAGGATGCCGACAGCAATCTTCCGCCGGAATTCAGTGAATCTTCTTACGATTTCACGATCAACGAAAATAGCTCGGTGAAGGATTCAACGGGAATCGTTTCGGCCGTGGACAAGAATGCGGACGACATTCCAGAGTATTACATCTCCTCAGGTGATTCGAGCATCTTTGCCGTGGACGCTTCGACGGGAAAGATTACACTGAAAAAAGAAGTCCTCGATTACGAATCCAAGGATACGACTTATACGATTTATATCTGTGCGACGGATGGACAGTTGAATTCGGATCCGGTGAAGGTGACGATTCATGTGAAGGATGTGAACGAAAAGCCTAGCCTTTCGGATACGACCTTGACTGTGGCAGAAGATGCAGCAATCAGCGATACTGTTGGAACTCTCGAAGCGTTCGACCCGGATTCGTTGAATGTGAACTTCTCGACGATTACATACAAGATTATTTCTGCATCGGTTTCTAATTATTTTAAGATTGATTCCAAGACGGGTGTGATTACTGTTGCGAAGTCCTTGGATTACGAAAAGAATCCGACGTATGTTTTGACGGTCCAGGCTTCGGACGGCACCTATGCGGATACGGCGACGGTAACGATCCAGCTTTTGGAAGTGAATGAAGCTCCGATTGCCGAAGAAACCGTGGTAACGATTAAAGAAGAATGCGTCGGCTGCTCTGTGTCAAAGAAGGTGACGGCAAGCGATCCGGAAAATGATCCGCTCACGTACAAGATCATTTCGGATACAAGCAACGTCTTTATGATCGATTCGACGACGGGCATTATTTCGCTCCGCGACGCCGAACGTCTGGATTACGAAAAAGATTCCGTGTACACGGTGACGGTCTCGGTGACCGATCCGGATGGCCTTTCGGATACGACGACGGTAACGATTAAAGTGATTAACGCCGTGGAAGATGTGAAAATTATTCATGCGGAATCGGGAGACTCTTCTTGGACCGAGCCGGATACGATTTACACGAACAATCCGAAAGTTTATATCAAATGGACGACGCCTGACGGTGAAAAGGATAGCACAGTCGTGGTCAAGGAAGATAAGAATATCATCACGGTAAAATACCAGGATGGCTCGGACCAAATCATAATCTATCTCAGCACGAAGATTCCGGTAGTGACTATCTCTGCTTCAAACGATACATCGGGACGTCCGAGCGGTGTAACAATCGTGGAACAGAAGGATGCAGATGATCCGGCAAGCTATGTCCGTTCCAATGCGACGATTGTGACGGTGAGCGTGGTGGATTCCTCGGGAGAAAAGACGCAGACCGCGAAGACGAGCTTTAAGGTAATCCTCGATACGGCAAGAGTTTCTGCGTCGAACATCAAGACGGCAGAACAGACAATCGGCAAGGTGAACCTGAAGGATGAAGCCGATCTTTCTTCGAAAGTGCAGGTAACGCATTCCGTGATCGGTGAAAACTTAATCCAAGTCAGCTATGACGATACGACTTCCGCGGGAACTGTAGTCAAGGTCTCTTACTATACCGATTCGAACGGCAAACGTTTGACCGATTCGAACGGCGAAGAATACTATGAAGTTTCGATGACGTTCAAGGATGCGGACGGTAAGGTTGTAACGCTCACCTATACGATCGATGCAACAGGAACGGTGAAAACCGATTCCGATGGCAATACGATCTATGCGGTTGGCTATACGTATGAAGCAAAGAGCTCGGACGGCAAGAAAGCTTACGACGTGAATGTTTCTTACACGATCAACTCGAAGGGAACGAAGACGAAGGATGAAGACGGAAATCTGATTTATGAAGTCAGCTACACTTACACCGACGTCTATGGCAATTCGGCGACGGCAACGGCAAAGGTCATTGTCGATACGATTCTTCCGAAGGTGAAAATCATGACTCCGGAAGATTCTACAGTCGTGAGCAACGTCTCGATCGAAGTCAAGTGGACCGTGGATGGTATTGAACAGGATACTTTGAATTACCAGGGCTTGAACGATGGCAAGAACTTGATCATTCGTACCTACCGCGACAAGGCGGGTAACGAAGCTTCGGATACGGTCGTGGTGATTCTCAAGGCGGGTAAGCTGATTACGATCAATATGGAAGAACCGCTCGTCTCTTCGGATCCGAAGGACGTGGAAAAGTTCACCTCCGTTTCGAACAGCGAAAAAGGAACCACTTATGCGTTGAGCGTGGTGAACGCGAAGACGGGTAAGGAAGAAGAAACACAGGCGGGATCTTCTAGCGGCGTTTCGGAAGGAACGGGCGAAGAACCGTACACGGGCCTCACGGGAAAACATCTCGGTGCAACGCTCAGCATTACGGCCCAGGCTCCGGCAATCGATGAAACGGGAACGCTTTCGACCTTGGAAAGCATCGTGGAAAATGGCTATGTCGCACTCGATAGCGGTGGCGGTTGGGACCGTACCACGACGACCGTCGAAGACTACGTGGAAAATTACTGCTCGACGGCATTCCAGAAGGCGTATGATTCCATTGGAACGGCGGCAAGCCTTTACACGACGACGATCAGCTTGAGAATTTGGCTCTTCTCCACGATCGGTGATTATGTAGCTGATTACAGCTTCTCTCAGAATATCACTCCGGATTACGTCGATAAGAGTGGCGCAATTCAGCTCTACTTTGAAATGAAGCCGGATGCGCAGGGTTACCTGAAGAATGCGGAAGGGCGTAAGCTCGGCACGGGCGCCTACATCTTCACCTCGGACGTGAAAATTCGCTCGGAACTCCAGTGCGAACTTCCGGATCGCAAGCAGGGTTACATTCGCAAGGATGACGACAGAATCCTCTCGAAGTGGGGCTACCGTCGTCCGAAGGATTAATTTCTCTGTAAAAGCTTAGAGCATGCGGCAGATTTCCTTTACGAAAATCTGCCCATATTTTTTGCATTTAAATGTGCCGATGCCCGGAATTTCTGCGAAGTCTTCAAGGCTTGTAGGCTTTTGTGCGACAATTTCCGTGAGAACCTTGTCGTTGAAGATAACGTAGGCGGGGACGTTTTCCTTTTGGGCAAGTTCCAAGCGCAAGAGGCGCAGAGCCTGGAACAGTTTGTCGTCATCGTTTGTGGCGAGCTTTGGCGTGCGCAGGGATTTGGAAGGGGAACTTTCCGTTTCGCGGACGAGCGCGAGTTCGAGCTTTTTTTCGCCGCGCAGGATTTCCCAGCCGTAAGGCGTCATGGAAAGGTGCTGGTCCTGGGCGTAACTCTTTTCGATGACTCCCAGATGAACGAGCTGCATTAAGTAGGCGTTCCATTTGGCGGGCGGTGTCGTTTTGCCGACACCGTACGTTTTGATCTTGTCGTAATGCTTTTCCAAAAGTTCGGTGGAGCGTTTTCCACGCAAAATGTCCACAATCATGTGGCTGTTTTCGATTTGGCGTGTGCGCACGATTGCGGAAAGCGCCTTTTGTGCAAGGATTGTACCGTCAAAGCGCTGTGGGGGATTCTTGCAGATATCGCAGTTGCCGCAGTCATGATCGAAGGCTTCTCCGAAGTAGCTTAAAAGAATACGGCGCCTGCAAATGGGGCTTGTCGCATAATGTTCAATGCGGTGAAGCTTTTCGATTTGCAAATCCTTTTCGCCGCTTTCTTCGGCAAACTTGGCAAGCTGCACCATGTCGCTATCGGAATAAAAGAGAAGCGTGTCGGAGGGAAGTCCGTCACGACCTGCACGCCCGATTTCCTGGTAGTAGCCTTCCATGTTCTTGGGCGTGTTGTAATGGACGACAAAGCGGATGTCGGGCTTGTCGATGCCCATGCCGAAAGCGGTCGTCGCGCAGATGACCTGGGTGCGGTCATTCAAAAAATCTTCCTGGATTTCGATGCGTTCCGCACTTTCAAGCCCCGCGTGGTAAGCCTTTGCCGGAATTCCGCGGTTGCGCAGTTCCGTGGCGACCGTTTCTGTGCTGCGGCGCGAAAGGCAGTAAACGATGCCGCTTTGACGTTTGTGCTTGCCGATGAACTTTTCGATTTCGTTGAGTTTTTCACGTTTGCGGTAATTCAGTTTGACGGTAAGACTCAGGTTCGGGCGGTCGAAGCTTGAAAGGACCACGTTTTCTGGGGGAATTGAGAGCTGAGTCTGAATGTCTTTGCGGGTGACCGAGTCCGCGGTGGCCGTGAGCGCGATCAGCGGTGTCTTGGGGAAACGTTCCCGCAGCGCATGAAGCTGGGAATATTCGGGGCGAAAGTCGTGGCCCCACTGCGAAATGCAATGCGCTTCATCGATCGCGAACAGGGAAATTTCCATTCGCAAAAGAAGATGATCCAGTTCGTATTGGATGCGTTCCGGGGAAAGGTACAAGAGCTTCAGTTCTCCGTGCATCGCCTTCTGTCGAATTTCAAAAGCCTCTTCTTTCGATACCTGACTGTTGAGGGCGGCCGCCGCCACGCCGTTTTCGCAAAGGTTATCCACCTGGTCCTTCATCAGCGCAAGCAGCGGGGAAACAACCACACACGTTCCCGGAAGCACCAGGGCAGGAATCTGGTAACAGATAGACTTCCCACCTCCTGTCGGGAGAAGCGCGAGCGTATCCTTGCCTGCAAAAAGATTCTTTAAGACAGCCTCTTGCGCCGGGCGAAAGGTCTTAAAGCCAAAGGTCTCTTTTAACAGCTGGGTGGCAAATTCAAAAAGTCGATCCGATTCCATGGGTGCCCAAAAATAGAAAAGTGTACAAAAAAAGCCGTCTTAAATATAAGACGGCTCATTGACAAGAAATGTCTAATTAGTGAAGCTGTGCAGTGAGCAGCTTGTTGATCGCCTGCACGTATTCACCCGGATTTTCGAGCTGGGAACC
>NZ_JALFIA010000057.1:0-6198 GCF_022776125.1 Hallerella sp.
TTGAAAGAACAAACTCACCAAATAAAAAAAACGATATTCGGGTGGGTTATTTTGTTATACCCTAAATTACCCTCTGAGTAAGCACGACCTTAAAGACTTAAAGGAACGGTGCAACGAGCAGAGCTGGGAACAGGGCTTGCGTCTTATAAGGGCTCTTTACGAGATGAGGTAAAACGCAGGTCTTTTTGAAGGTTCTAATGGTCTTGGACTTCTACAGGAAGTATGTGCAGGTTATGTTGGACATGCTATTGCAGCCAAGTTTAAGACCTACTTTGCCCAGCACGGTACCGGTCTTGATGCAAAGGCAATTATGACATCCAAGGATTTCAAGAAGGACTACGAAAAGAAGATTAAGGCTCTTTGCAAGAAGTCCAAGATTGAAGGTCTTATAAGGGCTCTTTACGAGATGAGGTAAAATAAATAACCTATATTCGGATACGGAGGTTTGATTGTGGCTGAACAGAATTTTCCCTGGAGGAACCTATGATTACACCGCAGCAAGCACTTGAAATCTTCAAAAAGCGTTTCCCTAAAACGCGTGTTCTATGGATTCGTGAGCATAGTGATTTCTATTCCTTCGAAAGGCGTTCCGAAGACGGTCACTCGTATATTACAGGAGGAATCCCAGTTGTAGATAAAAAAGACGGAAGCATGTATGGAGTGCTGATTTGGAAAGAGCCTCAATTGAATAGTTTTAAGAAAATCCCTGTCTAATCTACAGCGTATTTTATTGTCTTATAAGGGCTCTTTACGAGATGAGGTAAAACCTAACAATTAACCAAAGGAATTTTATGAATACAAAACTTACAATTCTTGCGATTTTCGCTATCCTTATGATGGGCTGCAACGAAGCGAATGACTCTACTCCATTAACTATTACTACGACAAATAATACTGAAATGTCAAATGCCCTGCTCACGTCTTTCGGTGATGAAAAGGCAATTTACATTGACCAAAATAAAAAGGTAACTATTATTTCAAAGTTCGGCGATATTTTGGTTCAAACCGATTTGAATGCGGCTAAGCCAATCGAAACCAGTGCGTCTTGGAAAACTTCTATTCCAGCGCATGATAATGACACACTATATGCGTCTGCTGAATTTATTGATGATATGATTTATTATACATATCATATTGAGAAAGGTAGAACTTACGGAATGAAACCATATCTAGGGGTGGGCGTGAAATTGGTAGATTTGCCATGCCAAAGCGGTTGGATAGGCGATGTAGATGATAAAAAATACTATAGTTGCCGTGGAAAGGTTAAGGCATCGCTTTCCATTTGGAAAAAGGTTTTGCCAAGTTATTCATTGTCATTGGGCACAACTATAACAGAAACAATCGAAGCCGGCAATAAGGCGGGCGTCCAGTTCTACTCCGCAGCCAAGGAACGCCACGACGCGGACGTGAAGAAACTCAAGGAAGAGGCGGAAAAGAGAAAGAACGATTATTTCGGCCGCATGGGTTTCCTCGATGACATTTCCAAGTTCAAGGGAAGCCTTTCGGAAGAAGAAGCAAAGGCGATCGCGAACGAAGTTTTCGGAGGAAAGTAATGACCGAATCGGAATACAGGAGATTTCTAGAACTCGAAAAGGATGGAAAATCGAAGGACTTCTACGGGAGCGCATACCCGAAAGTCCGTGCTGAAGCGGAAGAATACACCCGTTCACTCGACGTGGAAGGCGCATCGACAAAGGGAGGGAAGACTTCCGGCGAGAACGCACCGCTCGTGAACGGCATCGACTGGGCAGGGCTCTATACCAAGATGGAGGGTGGCAAGGACGCCCCGACGCAGGAACAGCTCGACGCATTCCGCGGTGATGTCGCAAGCATCGTGACGGGGCTGAACGTGGACAAGGACGGCAACGAATACTACGACAAGGGCGACCCGGACGACCTTTACAACCTTGCCGTAAAGATGGGGCTCTATACGAACGACCCTATCTCGAAGAAGGATTTCTCCAAGTTCCTTCGTTACGGCAACATCACGGAAGAAGAAGCGAAAAAAAAGGCGGAAAGCGGAGAATGGGACGAGGCGCGGTTCTCGGACTGGCTCCGCGCTAAGAACTTTGCGGATATTCGCAACGACGCAAGCGAATTTGCACGCAAGCGCTCAGCAATGGCTTCTGCGAATAAGTACATCGAGGACAACCCGGTAAAGTCAGCGCTTGCGGAATTTTTCCTTCCTTCGACGATGCGCACTCTCAAGGAAGGGGACACGCCAACCCGCTTGCAGATAGGAGCGGATGCGTCTGTTTCAGCCCTCGGGTTCATGCCTGGATTCGGATCCGTGGCTCGCACGCCTTCCGCATTGGCCGGCGTTCTCCGCAGGCCATTACAGTCCGCAATCGCATCGTTAAATCCGGCGTTGAAGTCCGCAAGCGCCGTAGAAAAGGTTTCCGCTCTCCTTATGCCTTCATTGGCGGGTGCTCTCACTGGAGCGAACGATTACATCTTCAATGACGAGGATATTGGTACGGCAGCCAAGGAAGCATCCAAGAATGCTCTAATCGGTCTTGGCGGTGGTGCCGTGAACGAGCTCGGCACGCTTGCAGTCGCCAGCGCCATTCCGGGAATGAGCAGGGGTTCCGCGTTGCTGTCCCGCCTGTTCAACATCAACGGACCGGAAGTGCAGATAATCCGACAGAAGAAGGCATTGCAGGAGGCGGTCGGAATCATGAACGACGCGCTTTCAAGTTTTGCCAAGTTATTCATTGGGCACAACTATAACACGGTAGGTGATGTCTTATAAGGGCTCTTTACGAGATGAGGTAAAACAAACAATGACAAATGCAAAACTCATGGCTGAAAATATCGCCGCTGGCATCAAGTCCAATTTCAACAAGACCCTAACAAAGTACGAATATGACTCTCTGCTCATGGCATGCAAGGACGTCATGAAAGACATACATGGACCTAAGACAAAGAAATATGTCGCTTCCGAAGTAGGCAAGGGCAACGGATTCTGCCACTTCGAGGATATCTCTCAATTCCACTTCGAGGATATCTCTCTATGGTTCTATTACGCGGTGTTAAAGGAATCTGCCGAATGTATCTCGTACCTGAAGGATGACAAGAAGATGCATCTGATGTATCATCACAACATGGAGTTGGCAGAATACTATGTGCCTAGTAATAACACGAACATTAACCAAAGGAACAAACATGAATAGAAAAGAAACTTGAAATGTACCTAAAGAAGCAGAAAGCAAATGGACGTAACCCTGATGACGTATGACGCCATAAAAGCTAATCCAGTTTTAAACAGAGTTAGCAAACAGTAGAGCAAGACAAGTTAAGTCTTATAAGGGCTCTTTACGAGATGAGGGAAAACAAAAACTAGACCGGAAGCGGGGATTTTTGTTTAGATTGATGACGAGGAGGTGACGCCATGGGAAACGAAAATAATCAGTTCACTGAAAGTGGTTGGACTGAAAGTGATTGGGTCTGTGCAATCGTGTACATTACTTACGTCTTTTGGCCGTTTGTTTTGGCCATTCTTCTTATGGCGCTGTCCCCGTTGCTTGCAATTGTGTGTGGAGATCCTACTCTACTTATAGGTTTACTTCCTCTTGCATTCCTGATTTTCGTCATCTGGGGCTATCGCAAAGCGCTCAGGGATACGGCCGAAATTGCAAGGCAACGCCAGCAACCGCCACCGAAACTTTCGAAATGGGAAGAAAAGAAAAAGGCTGAATCCCTCTATAAATTCCCCTGAATATTCAAAAGACGGCCACGAATGGCCGCCTTTCTTGTTCCATGGCAAATTGTCGCCTTATTGAGGTATAACCATCTGAGCCTTATCCGTCATTCCATTGGTGGTTTTGTGGACATGTTCGATGAGCGAAATGCCGGACGATCCGCCCTTTACGTCGGTTTGTCTTATAAGGGCTCTTTACGAGATGAGGTAAAACGGAAAGCGTACTGGAAAATATTCACAGACGCTTAAAAACGGCGCAGAGCGCGCGCCTAATGGTCGTTTTTGCACCAAGTGGTACGAGAATACCCCTTGCACCCAAAAAGGCCGCAGAAACGCACCTAGACGCAAAAGAAAAACCACCGCGCTTCGACACGCTAGAACGCCTCACGGCTCGTCGTTGCGGTCTCTGAATTTTTCCAGCAGTTTTCGGCCCTTTTCAAGCAATTCGGCCTTCCACGGCGTTGTCGACGGTTCGCCAGCTACCTTGTCGGAGTACTTCTCGAAGACATCGCAAATTTCTGCGACCTCGTCGAAACCGTTCACACTGACGCTCAAATACTGGAAATTTTCGTCGTCAATTTCGACAAAGCCATGAAACTTTAGCGACGGGTCCCCGAACTCGTAGAAGAACTCGTCAAGCGGTGAATTGCGGAATTGCCAGCCTATACACCGCTTGCGCACGCCACCAGCAAAGCGCATGGACTTCATTCTGCATCGCCGGAAATTACGGCGTTTTCTGAACCAGTTGTCGGCAACCTTCCAGAGCATTAAATCAGCCTCCTACCGAAACAGCCCGTACACTTCGGAAATGGTTTTGCACCGCAAGTCCTTCAATGGGAACGCAGGTGTCCCCGGTTCGAACGACCTGAAAAGGACCCAACCACCGTCATCCATCTCCGCCACCCAGACCGTTTCGTCCGTCTTCCGGTTCTTGCACTGGCAGAAACCGTACTCCATGTCCATTTCGTCAACGTCCAGGTCTTCGGCACGGCTCATGCGGATAAGATCGTCGATGCCCATAGCGTTACACGGCCCCCGCAAGCTCGCGCCCGATACGGTGCAGTTCGTCGCTTATCATCTTTCGGCGAGCGGCGGACGGCTTCTTCGATCCGTTCACGTATGCGGCGAAAAGCGGTTGCGGTATGTTCAGCCTGCGAGCGAAAGCGGCCGCGTTCAGCTCCGGGAAAAGCCAAAAGATACGCCCGATGGGGTTCATCTTCTGGGGCGCAAAGAATCCGGAAAGCTCCAGCCCTTCTTCGAGGTCGTCGAACGGCACGGCCGCGTCGTCCTCGAACATCCTAGAACGCCTCGGAGAACGACACGGTACCGTTGAGGTAGCGGTGCACCAGGCTGTTGATGAGCGTCTGGTAGTTAACGCCCATGCGTGCGGCCTTGGCCTTTATCCCGTCGATGTCTTCGCAGTCCATACGGAGCGAGACCATCCTCTTCCGGCTATCGGCGGCTCGTTCCTTGGCTGCTGCAATCGCATTCTGCAAGGCGCCCGGACCGCTGAAAGACAGTCCGTTCCTAACGGCCCACTCGTGGTCTGCAAGTTCCTCTGCCTCGGAGCGGTTCTCGAAGTACGCTGCCTTTTCGGCGGCATCAAGTTCTATTTCGTCAGCTTTTTCCATTGGTTGTCCCTCAGCTTGAAAGCGGTTGTCACGGTGTTGGTAACGTAGGAATAGACCACCTTGCAGAACTGCCCGGAAAGGACGGCCAGGATTTCGATGCAGTCCTCGTATTCCTTGGACTGTTCCGCCTTGACCACGGGAATCTTCTCGTCAAAGAGGTCCCGTACATCCTGCTCTGAAATGGAGCATTTAGCCATGTGTCCTTTCGCGTGGTCGCCGATTCTAACGTTCATGCCGATAATATATATTATATTTTTGACATTGTCAATACACTTTCAAGATTTTTCAAAAAAATATATCCAAGCCCCGTTGGCTCTCTTTCCGGAAAAAAGGAATCCCGCTTTTCGGGGAGGGATTCTTCTGTCTTATAAGGGCTCTTTACGAGATGAGGTAAAACTTCAAGCGGACGGCGATGGAGACGATAAACCAGTTCGTGAGCCGCCACGATTACGCCGAATTTATACGCAACATGGGCGGCAGGGTGTACAACAAGGCGGATGTCCTAGACAACGGCGGGGGGGTACAGGAACTGGGTTCGGACGTTACGCGATTTTATAAGAACGAAAAATCTTGATGAAGCAAAGATTCTTACTGAATTTAGGGACAAACTGCTAAATGGTCGGTATGACGAACTTGATTCAGTCCTTTATGACTTTTTCAGAAAAAACAGCGGAACAAAAAAGTCATTGGATGAAGTCATGTCTACTTTTGAAAATTGTAAAGATTCCAATGATTTTATATCTTTCCTTAGTCGCAGTAATCCATAATCATTGGGGCCTTTGCTGCGAGTTCGGAATAGTGCTTGCACTTATTGTTGTTTCTTGGGCGACTGTGCAAACCTCCATACAATTCAACAATATCCCTGCA
>NZ_JALFIA010000058.1:0-18637 GCF_022776125.1 Hallerella sp.
TCGCGAAAAGCTACGCTCCCATGCGGAATCCCACATGAAAATGGTGAGCAACAGCCCTGAACGAGTAATCAAGTATTTTGGCGACAAGCATGTCTCTTATGCAGCATGACTATGTAAAAAATATATCCGCCGGAGCAATAAAATAATCTTACGGAAGCGTAATCTAGAATTTATTTTTACAAAAGTAACCGACAATATACCGGATTTCACTTACAAAAGGGACATCTCGCCAATTTTCCGCATTCACCGACTTTTTCACAGTCCATTCTAAATCTAGATTGTGCAAGCCGGGGTACGCCTTGATAAGAAAATCAACAGGAATTGTCTTCGCGATTTCTGCACTAGGTCCAATTTATTCGTTGCAAATTATAAGCAAAAGTCACTATTACAGAAAACGCTGAAATTTATTCAACAACCTTCAATAGATTTTATTCAACAACCTTATTTTCAAACGATTTCATAAGAATAAAGCTTATTCTTCGTCGTTATCACGATCGATTTCGACGGCCTTATTTCCATACATCGCAACGAGGCGCACCCCATTGACTGTCAAATACGGATCATACGTATCAATCACATCGCTGTGACCGAGAACCATACGGCCCCAGCCTCCCGTGGCAAAAACAGGAACGTTCTTTTTACCGAGTTCATTCTTGATTTTTTGCACCAAGGATTCGAGTTCCGCAATAAAGCCGTAAAGAAGACCCGCACGAATCGCATCGTCGGTATTGTTCGCCACTATGCGATCAGCCCATTCAATACTCACCGGCTTCAAACGAGCCGCCTTTTCCGTCAAAACATCCATGCTAGCGCTGATGCCCGGAATGATCAAGCCTCCTTCAAAACCGCCATCCTTCATCACGTCAAATGTCGTCGCCGTCCCCATATCGATGACAATCGCATCGGTATAGCCGCGATCACGCAGCGAAATAATGTTGCAAAGGCGATCCGCACCTAAAGAAGCAGGATTCAAATACGCAATCGGGCAATCAAGGCAGTTGTTCGAATTCACCACCTGGACAGGTTTCTTCAAAAGCTTTTGAAGGGCCTTTACCCAAGGGCGTTCCAAAACAGGCACCACCGTGGAAAGTCCTACATAGGAAATTTCTTCCAGCTTGATTTTGGAAAAGCGAATCAGGCCGCCAACACGGTTCAAAACTTCATCGCTCGTCGTTTCCTTGCGAGTCGTCAGGCGCCAATGGTCTTCAATTTTTTCGCCTTTGTAAATACCGAGGACGGTATGCGTATTGCCCACGTCCACGACAAAGGTATAAGGTGCTTTTTTACGGATCGAAGGCTTCTTCTTCGCGTTTTTCATGGAGTCTTAAATTCTCATGGAAATATCGAGAGCCTTTACGCTATGCGTCAAAGCGCCTACCGAAATGAAGTCGAGTCCAAGCGTCGCAATTTCCTTCGCACGTTCAAGCGTCATATTGCCCGAACCTTCCACAAGGCACTTGTCTCCGCTTTCCTTGATAATCTTCAAGGCTTCTGCCATCGTTTCGTTGCTCATGTTGTCGAGCATGATGACGTCGACGCCCTTGTTCAAAAGTGCGCGAAGCTGGTCGAAATTCTCCACTTCCATTTCGACCATCAGGTTCTGGGTATTGTGCTTTTTGACAACGGCGAGGGCTTCGAGAACGCCACCGGCTGCGGCAATATGATTGTCCTTGACAAGGACCATGTCAAAAAGACCCATACGATGGTTCGAACCGCCGCCGACGCGCACGGCATACTTCTGTAAAGTACGGAATCCCGGAACGGTCTTGCGGGTATCGAGGACCTTGGTCTTTCCACCCTTCAAAGCTTCCTGGAAGGTATGCGCCACCGTGGCAACGCCCGAAAGCTGCTGAATAAAGTTCAAAAGGGTGCGTTCACCGGTCAAAAGTTCATGAGTCGTGCCGTCGAGTTCAGCGATCAAATCGCCCTTCTTCACCACGTCGCCATCTTGCTTGTGGAGCGTCACCGTGGCTTTCGCCTTGAGTTCTTTGAACACGAGTTCAATAATCGGAAGACCCGCCAACACACCGTCTTCTTTTGCAATCAAACGCGCATGCTGCTTTTGATCCGCCGGAATTGTCCATGCACTCGTCACATCGCCCGTGCGCACATCTTCTGCGAGAGCGAGGCGAATCATGGTCAAAGCGTCTTCTACCGGAAATACAGGTTTCGAATTATCACCGTACATAAGTTTTATTCCGAGTTAAGAGTTGTGGGCTAGAAATAATTCCACCGGCCCCTGCAAACAAGTCCAGAAAGGGGATGGCTTTTTTTCTTTCAGAAATGACTTCTTTTCGCTCATCTCTACTGTGCCCCCTTCCCCGTGAGTACCACGTAAATCGTTCTGAATAAAATTTGGAAATCGAGAAGCAGAGACATGTTTTCATAGTAGTACATGTCGTATTCGAGTTTCTTCTGCACATCTTCGAGGCTCGTGTCGTAATGATGACGCACTTGAGCCCAACCGGTAAGTCCCGGTTTCATTTTCAAACGTCCAATGTAGAACGGAATCTGTTCGCGCAACTTTTCAATGAACACGGCACGTTCCGGACGCGGACCGACCATGCTCATGTCGCCACGCAACACGCACAAAAGCTGCGGCAGTTCATCGATACGGGTCTTACGAAGGAAGTGCCCCACACGCGTAATACGCGGGTCGTTCTTCGTCGCCCACTGCGCACCGTTCTTTTCCGCATCCGTCCGCATCGTGCGGAACTTATGCACCATAAAACGTTTGCCATAAAGGCCCACACGTTCTTGAGAATAAAAGATCGGGCCCTTGGAATCGAGCTTAATCGCAAGAGCAGCAAGCAAGGAAATCGGAAACGTGCAAAGCAAAAGGATTGCGGCGACAACCACATCCATCAAGCGCTTCACGCGGACTTCCCAACGCGGCATGTTAAACGCAAAAAGTTCCTGCAGATCAAAGCCGTGCACGAGGTTCGTCTTGTAATGTCCGCTGATGACGTTGTAAAGTCCTGGAATCACATAAATATGAAGTGGCAGGTCACAAACCCAAGTGAGTACGCGGGTGATTTCTTGCAAGGAGGAGCTGTCGTGCGAAATCACGATGCCCGAGACCTTGTACTTCTTCACCAGGTTCGCCAAGTCGGAATACTTTCCAAGAACCGGGAAACCATTGAATTCATGATCCATGACCTGATAATGTTCGTCCAAAAATCCGACGACCTTCTGCCCACGTTCCGGAGACTTGGCAAAAGCCAAAGCGATCTTTTTACCCGCTTCCGTCGCACCGAGCACGAGCAAGTTGTTTGCCCCATAGCCCTTGCGAAGCAGAGCGCGCAAAAATCCAGCAATCGTCATACGAACAGAAGCGACAAGGAAAAAGACCCCAGCGCCGTAAAGGAGAATCCACTTGAAGCGCGAGCCGTAAACGTAATCCCCGAGAAGCGGCTGACCTGCGACCAAACGCCCGATAAATTCGGAGCCAAAAAGGCCAAGGAGAATCGCCACAATCCCAAGAATAACCGCACGCGCCACATGCAGAACCTGGAGTGTTCGAGAGAGCAGAAGCCATGAACGGTAAAGTCCCGTCACGGCAAACAAAAAGACCCAGCCCGCACCCAGGAAAAAGCTTGCGCGGGTATATTCCGAAATCATTTTGGACGGATCGAACTTATCCAAGATCCAACCGCTATGGAATTGGACCCAGAAGGCGATGACAAAACAAATCATCACCGCCAAATAGTCGCCGATCAAATGCAAGAGGAGTTCGAGCTTATTTCCTCGTAGCATGGGTGACGCCTTACTTGAGGAAGCGGATCATCTGGCTCTTTTCTGAAACAGAAGAGAGAGAGTCTATCGCTTCGAGTGCCGTGAGCATCTTGCTTTCCTTTGTGCATTCGGAAATGACGACAATGCTGACCTTGCCCGGATCCTTCACATCCTTTTGGATGATGGATTCGATCGAGATTTCGTTCTGGCTGAAAATGCCCGTGATGCTTGCGAGGACGCCGAAGGAATCCTTCGTCGTAAAGCGCAGATAGTAACGGGAAGAGGTTTCCGAAATCGGGACAAGCTTTGCTGCATTTTCCTTGTTGAACCAGCCCATCGGGAGCGGCTTGCGAGAGCCGGTATCCGTGGAACGGGCAAGGGAAACGAGGTCAGCGACCACAGCGCTTGCCGTCGGCAGACGACCTGCACCTGCACCCGTCTGGAGGGTCTGGCCGAGGTTGTCGCAGTGGAGGTACACGGCGTTGATCACGCCGTCTACGCTGGCGAGCAGATGGTCGTTCGGAACGAGGCACGGATGGACGCGAGCGTCCACAGCGCCATCTTCGCCACGGCGATAGATGCCGAGAAGCTTGATCTTGTAGCCGAGTTCCTTCGCATTCGAAATGTCTTCGGCGGTAATCTTCGCAACACCGGTGACGTGGATCTTTTCAAAGTCCACATACTTACCGCTGCAGAGGCTCGAAAGAATGGCCGTCTTGTGAGCGGAGTCCACACCTTCGATGTCGAATGTCGGATTGCGTTCTGCAAAACCGTTTAGCTGGGCTTCCTTCAAAGCGTCTTCAAAAGACATGCCGCTTTCGCCCATACGGGAAAGGATGTAGTTGCAAGTACCGTTGATAATGCAGCTGAGCTGTTCTACTTCGCTACCGACAAAGCCTTCCTGCATGCTACGGATGATAGGAATGCCACCGCCCACGGCGGCTTCGAACAGAACGTGGCAATTGTTCTTTTCAGCAAGCGGGAACACTTCGTGACCATACTTGGCAAGCATCGCCTTGTTTGCAGTCACTACATGCTTCTTATTTTCGAGAGCGGTAGTAATCCACTTGCGCGGCATTTCATAGCCGCCAGCGAGTTCCACGACCACGTCGATCGTCGGATCGGCAATCATCGTCATCGCATCGGTAGTCGTCTTGTAGCCCTTTGCCTTGTACGGAGCGACTTCTTCGTCACTCTTGGCGCAGATACAAGCGAGTTCAAGGTTAATACCCAACTTTTCACGATACTGAGCAGCCTTGGTTTCGAGGATTTCCACGACACCGCCACCGATCGTGCCGGTACCAATAAGTCCAATGCGCATAATTATCTCCAATGGATGAAATTTTTCGCCTTTAAATTAGAAAATCAAAATTATATTTGGGACGTGCACGACAATTTTACACAATCCACGCTGGGAGATTTTCTTTCCCCGCAAAATATTGGGAATACGGTTTATCCGGCAAACTTCTTCAAGGCTCGCCTGCGTGAAGAGTTTTTGCGTACAAACCGCAATCAGCATCCATTCCTCTACTTTAAGATTATTACCCGCCAGTTCGACATCGTCGGATTCAGCAAGTTCGATTCATCTTATGTCCGGGCATGGAAAATTGCGGTCCTCACCGTCTTGACCGAAACCAAGTTTACCGATGTCGTTGGTTATCTGGACAATCCTGACGGTTTAGGCGTCATCTTGATCGATTCTGACCTGCGCGTTTTGGAACGCCTGCGTCGCAAAATGCTCGTCAATATTAAAAAGGCGGGTCTCGTCGACATTCTGCGTAAAAAGACCAAGCAGCCGATTTTCCAGGTCTGCGTTTACACCGGTCTTCAAGAAAAGCGGGATCAGGAATTCGACGAAGCGATTGAAAAGTTCAATATGCGCAACAACGGTTTTTTCTCGCTCAAGCGCCTGTTCTACGGTGACATTCTCACCCAAACGAACAAATTTTCCGTTTACGCCAAGGAATTCATCAAGCGGTCCTTCGACGTGGTATCGTCCTTCTGCGGCATCGTTCTGCTTTCCCCGGTTCTCATCGCCTGCGCCTTGATCGTCAAGTTCAGCGACCCGAAGGGACCCGTTATCTTTAAGCAAATCCGCGTCGGCAAAAACGGCAAGCTCTTTACGATGTACAAATTCCGCAGTATGTACATCGATGCGGAATCCCGCAAAAAGGAACTTCAAAAGTTCAACGAATCCAGCGGCCCGACCTTCAAAATGAAGAACGATCCGCGCATTTATCCGATGGGCCATATCCTTCGCAAGTTCAGCCTAGACGAACTTCCCCAGCTGTTCAACATTCTTGCCGGAGACATGTCGGTCGTCGGACCGCGCCCACCGCTTCCGTCGGAAGTTGCAGAATACTTGCCGTGGCATAAAATGCGCCTTTCCGTGACACCGGGTCTCACCTGTTTCTGGCAGGTCAGCGGTCGAAGCGACATTCCGTTCGAAGGTCAGATGCGTCTTGACAACAAGTACGTGCGTCATTCGAACTTTGGCATTGACCTGCAGCTCGTGGCAAAGACCTTCAAGGCGGTGTTCAAAAGCGACGGAGCTTACTAAAGTTTCCGTTTTGAAAAAAAGGACCGCTGAATCCAGCGGTCTATTTTCATTTCTTTGAAAAAGGCTTACATGAGTCCCGGGATGCGCATACCGGCGGTGAGTTCTTCCATGCTAGCCTTGGAAGTGTCATCCTTCTTCTTCGTTGCCGAATTCACGGCAGCCATGATCAAATCTTCAAGAGCTTCGACATCATCCTTGTCGACAGCATCCGGGTGGATCTTGATCGAAGTCATGATGCCCTGACCGTTGAGCACAACCTTCACCATGCCACCGCCCGCTTCCGCTTCAAAGCTCTGAGCCTGAAGATCGTTCTGGGCCTTGACCATCTTGGACTGCATCTTCTGCAAATCCTTCAACATTTTCTGCATATTCATAGGGCTTTCCTCTTTTTTTGGGGATTAAAATACAATTTTATTCCTGTTCCGGAGTCACTGCACATTGTTCGCCGTCCGAATTTTCTTCGTCGACCATTTTCGGCACGGATCTTGTCGCAATGAGTTCCGCCATAAATCTCTGGGTGAATTCCGCAAGACCCGGTTCATGCTGCAAGTCCGTTTCCCAAGGGCTGAGCGGCACTCCGGAAACATCTTCGCCGGGTTTCGGCTCCAACAGTTCATAGGTCACAGCGACCTTTGTCTGCAAGCGGTCTTCCAGAATATTCAACAAGCGATCGCGGTAATCGTCACGCATCATCATCTGATCGAAGCCCCACTTGAATGCGGCCGGATAAACGACTTTCAAGCGGAACGGATTTTCTTGGAAGTCTCCGTGTTCAAGAGTCGAACCGTTCAGGCTTGTCGCAAAGAATCCCATTTCCTGAGAGAAACTGCTGCGGATCAAATTCTGCCAGGCGTTGCAAATGTCGTAGCGCGTAATCGCCTGCACATCGCCCAAATCATCTCCGGCTTCGGCAAAGCTTGGCCCTTCGTCAAAACCGTGGTCATCGTCAAAAGCAGGCGCACCGCCAAAATCGATTATCATGGAAGGATCCATTTCGGGAGTTCCCCTATCGATAGACGGAGGCGCTTCGGGCGCTGTCGGAATCGCAAACGAATCGTTTGCAGAAGAAGTGGCAGGAGAAGACTTCGGAGCGTCAAAGCCGTCGAAGTCAATTGTAAAAGGCGAATCGGAAGGCGCCGGAGCAGTCAACGCTGCCATCGACACCTGAGCCTGCGGTTCAGTTAATTTTTTTTTTGAACCCTGGGAAGCAGGGTCATTAATCGCGGCCAAGGCACGTTTCAAGTCTACGACCCTGTCGAGATAAGCCATTCGAGCGAAAGCGGATTCCACGAGCAAACGCGGATTCGTGCTGCGGCGAATGTTCCCCTGCAAGTCCGTGAGGATACGCGCAATGCGCAAGAGGTCACCGTTGCCCAGAGATGGCGCGCAAGAATTGAGCTTGCTAAAAAGACCTTCCGAAATGTTCAATTCTTCGGCAGAAATTCCGCCCACCTTCACATACAGGCGGTTGCGGACAAACTTGGCAAAGCCGTCGAGAAGCGGTGCAAATTCCACACCCGTTTCCGAAGCCTTATCAACAACGGCAAACGTACCCTTGAGATCGTGCTTTTCAATGGATTCAAGAAGGCTAAAATAAAGATCGTTCGGAGGGACACCGAGAACGGAACGGACGGAGTCCGCATTCATATCGTTGCCGGTAAAAGCATAAGCCTGATCGAAGAACGTGAGAGCGTCACGCATCGAGCCATCCGCCTTTTCTGCAATCATGCCGAGCGCTTCCGCATCGGTCGAAATCGATTCCTGATCACAGATGTATTTGAGACGGCTCGTGATTTGCTTTGTCGTAAGACGCTTAAAGTCAAAGCGCTGTACTCGCGAAAGAATCGTCTGCGGAACCTTATTGACTTCGGTCGTCGCAAAAATGAAAATCACATGCGGAGGCGGTTCTTCCAAGGTTTTGAGAAGCGCGTTGAAAGCGCCTTTCGAAAGCATGTGGACTTCGTCGATTACAAACACCTTGTACTTGCCGATCATCGGCGTATACTGGGTTTGTTCCAAAAGATCGCGGATATTGTCGACACCCGTATTCGAAGCCGCATCAATTTCAATCACGTCCATCGGATGACCGCTCGCGATATCGAGACAGCTCTTGCACTTTCCACACGGGATCAGCGGATCACCACCCGTGCAGTTCAACGTTTTCGCCAAGATACGTGCAGAAGTCGTTTTACCGACACCACGGGTTCCCGTAAAAAGGAACGCATGATGCAGACGACCACCGACGATTGCATTTTCAATCGTCTTTGCGATATGCTCCTGGCCGACCAGATCGTTGAACGACTCCGGTCGCCATTTGCGCGCCATTGCAATATAAGCCATACTCGACTTACCCTTTAACGGAGAGTGATTTCGCTGTCGGCAGAAAGTTTTTCGCGAAGCTTATCGTGAGCCTTGTTCACCACTTCATCCGTCAGAGTTTCCGTCATGGACTGGTACGTGAACGAGTAAACTATGTTCTTCTGGCCCGGAAGGATTCCGACACCCTGATAAACGCTCTTGAGTTCCACCTTCACCAGGTTCTTCACCTTGAAGGAATTGAGCTTTTCAAGGATTGCTTCGTTCGTCATGCGTTCCGCCACGATCATAGAAATGTCGCGGGTCGTGAACACCTGACGGCTGAACGGCTTAAAGACAACCTTCTTTTCCTGAGCCTTCAAAACCTTTTCCAGATCGACTTCAAAAAGAGCCGTCGCATAGCTGATGTCAAAAGCCTTCAACACAGCCGGGTGAACCATACCGATGGAACCGAAGACCGTACTGCCGCTCATGATCACAGCCTGCTTGCCCGGGTGGAGGAATTTTTCCTTCTGTTCCACGGAGCGCACTTCTACCGGAAGGCCAAGACGTTTGAAGAAGGAAATCGCAAGACCCTTGATGTCGCCGAATTCGACATCACGCGGTTTATCGTCCAAAGCTTCCATTTTCCAATGGCCGGCGATGACCGCACAAAGGATTGGCTTTTCGGTAAAGCCCGGATCGCGATCGTCCTTGCGCTCCGCATTCTGGAACTGCGCTTTGCTGTTTTCGAACAAGCGGACAGAACCCGGACGGTTCTTTTCGTTGTCGGCAACGGACTTGAGGAGAATCGGAATCAAGGAGGTCGGGACGCAGCCGAGGTCTTCGGACAGCGGATTCAAAAGCTTAGCCGGCTTCGAGCGCGGATCGGCATCATTCGGTTCACCGAACACAGCCTGCGTATTTGCAGCACTCGTAAAACGGAGCGAAATACATTCGTGGAGGCCCATCGAAGAGAGCGTGTAACGGATGCGGCGTCCGAGGACTTCTTCTGCCGGAAGATCGTTCGGCTTGATCTTGAACGACGGGACGTCGTACGGGATATTGTCAAAGCCAACGAGACGTGCCACTTCTTCGATCAAGTCCACTTCGCGTTCAAGGTCCGGACGATACGGCGGAATTTCAAAAGTCATATTGCCCAAGTGTTTGAGGCCAATGCCCGTCAAGTACTTGGTGATTTCGTCTTCGGAAAGGGTGATGCCCAAAACCTTCGTCACGCGGGATGCGCGGAGCGTCACCACGAACGGTTCCTTCTGGTGATCTTCGCCTGTATATTCAACTGTGCCCTTGAGAACGTTGCCTCCGGCGACTTCCTGGATCAAGGCGCAAGCGTAATCGTCTGCTTCACGCTGCATTGTGTAATCGATTCCGCGTTCAAAGCGATAGCTCGAATCGGTCGACGTGCAAAGGCGGTGAGCCTGCTTACGCACGACAGTCGGGTTGAACCAAGCGCTTTCCAGGAACACCTGCGTCGTCGTATCCGTGATTTCACTTTCTACGCCGCCCATCACACCGGCAACGCAGGACGGACGATCGCCATCGCAGATGACGAGATCATTCGTCGTGAGTTCGTGTTCCTTGTGGTCCAAGGTTTCAATCTTTTCGCCCGGCTTAGCCTTGCGAACGACAACTTCTGCGCCGTTCAACTTGGCCATGTCGAAGCTGTGGAGCGGCTGACCGACATCCATCAAAATGAAGTTCGTCACGTCCACAACGTTATTCACACTGTTCATACCGACGGACTTGAGAAGCCGGGAAAGCCACGCCGGGGACGGTGCGACCTTCACATTTTCGATAACACGGCCCACATAGCGGGAACAGCCGGAACCCGGTTCCACGGTGAGCTTGATTTCGGAAGCAGCTTCCTTCGAAGCGTCTTCGGTGAGCGTGTAAGCGAGCGGCTTCAGCGGACGGTTGAACTTGGCCGCGAGTTCGCGGGCGACACCACGGTGCGAAAGAGCATCCGGACGGTTCGGGGTCACGTTCAATTCATAAGTGGCGTCGTAAAAACCGAGGGAAATAAACTGGGTACCCGCCGGAATCTTATCGTCGAGAACCAGGATTCCACCGTGGTCATCGGAAAGGCCGATTTCATCTTCGGCACAGATCATGCCAAAGCTTTCCACACCGCGGATTTTGGATTTTTTCATCTTCAAAGATTTGCCGTCCGGAAGCGGAAGCTCTGCACCGATCGGAGCGAGAACGACGGTCTGGCCTGCAGCCACGTTCGGAGCGCCACAGACAACCTGAATGGTTTCCTTGCCATCGTCCACCGTCGTGACATGCAGGTGATCACTATCCGGGTGAGCTTCACAGGTGAGAACCTTTGCCACGACGAGCTTTTCATACTGCTTCGCCGGTTCTTCCATGCCTTCGACTTCAAGACCGATGGAGGTCAAAGCCTTCGAAACTTCTTCAGCACTTTCCGGAAGATCCACATGACGGCGGAGCCAATTCAAAGAAACTTTCATTTGCAAAATCCTTTCTTGCTTTTACGCGCATAATCTAGAATTTTTCCAAAACTTGACTGCGTCCGAGCAAATCAAAATGCCGCACAGGGACACTCTTCAACAAAGGCTTCGCCCGCGGACGGATACCCGTATCGTCAAAGCTCCCCGTCGGATCTATTTCGCGAATGCTCACATACTTATAATAAGGATTATCATTATCGGAACGCATCAAAGCGGTTCCGCCCCCTTGGAGAATCGGAGCCAGAGCGTCGCTGTAGGCACAACCTTCGATCGTCGACGCTCCATAACTTGCGCCCGACCAATCCAAACCAGCATCCTCTGCGATACCGACCAGTTCCCAGTTTCCGGGCGCCGTCGCGTTCGACGTCGAATCGATGTAAAGTTCTAGGCGTACCGTGGAGGCGTTTGGATTGTAAACGATGAACTTCATCCCAATCCACTTTTTCACCGGAAGGACTCCCCCGCCCCAAAGCGGATCCTGCTTGCCTATGCCCGATGTACTGCGATAATAGCTTCCCGGATGCTTCCATTCCTTTTCAAAATCCCAGGTTCCATCGTTTCGAAAACGCGCATAGTAAGTATTCGCAAGGCAATTGTCCCTGCCCGAACTTCCGTGATGATGCGAGCCGCTGCGCAAGCCGACTATCATGCCGCCCCAATTTTCACCGCCGAGCGCATTCCGCATAAAGTAAGCCGTGTACTCGACATTCAAAAAAAACTGGCTCGTCGGAGTCGGGTCTTCATCGTTATTCGAATTAATGTGAAAACGCGGAGCATTTCCAAGCATCTGCATCACGCCCGAACCATCCACATGAAAGCCTTGCGCGGAACCGCTTTGGTCGCTTGTCCAGCCCGTCGGATCATCGGGGTCCGTGGACCAGTCCGAAAAGGTTCGGTCATTTCCATTGTTCCAATGCGCCGAAGTCCACGATAGACTGCCTGTTAGAGTGGTGTAAAATTTTTGAAAGCCGAAATCGTCCACCGGAGATTCCGCAAAGACCATTTTCCCAAGAAATATCGCCCCGACAATCATCGTTTTGAAATGCATTCAAACCTCGCTTTTCTTCAGAATATATCTTTTTCGCTCCCCTTAAAGCCATTTCGCTTCAAAATGTGTATTTTTACATTGACGTCAGGTGACGCCAAAATAGAAAGGTTCAATTATGCAAGTCGATTTGAATACTGTTGATTGGAAGACTCTTCCCTTCGGTTACTACGATACCGATTACAACGTTCGCTGCTACTACCGCAATGGTCAGTGGGGCAAAATTGAAGTCACCTCCTCCAAAGACATTAGCATTCACATGGCCGCAACTTGCTTGCATTATGGTCAGGAAGGCTTCGAAGGCCTCAAGGCTTACACGGGCAAGGACGGCAAGGTCCGCATCTTCCGCGTTGAAGAAAATGCCAAGCGCATTCAGAACACTGCAAACCGCATTCTTATGGCTGTTCCGCCGGTAGAACTCTTCCGTGAAATGGTTCACACGGTCGTGAAGGCGAACAAGCGTTTCGTTCCACCGTATGGCTACGGTGCAACTCTTTACATCCGTCCGCTCCTCATCGGTATGAGTCCAGAAGTCGGTGTGAAGCCGTCAGATGAATATTTGCTCCTCATGTTCGTGACCCCGGTCGGTCCGTACTTCAAGGACGGCTTCAAACCGGTCGACATGATGATCAGCCGTAACTACGACCGCGCCGCTCCGCAGGGTACGGGCACGGTCAAGGTCGGCGGTAACTACGCGGCGTCCCTTCTTTCTCTCGCTGAAGCAAAGAAGCTCGGTTACTCGAGCACAATCTATCTCGATGCAAAGGAAAAGAAGTACATCGACGAATGCGGTCCGGCAAACTTCTTCGGTATCAAGGGCAAGACCTTCGTGACCCCGAAGTCCGAATCCATTCTCCCGTCCATTACGAACAAGAGCTTGCAGCAGCTCGCGGAACATCTGGGTTACAAGGTGGAACGCCGCCAAGTTCCATTCGAAGAACTCGCTGAATTCTCGGAAGCCGCAGAATGCGGTACGGCAGCCGTGATCACCCCGATCAAAAAGATCGTGGACCCGGTGGCTGGCAAGGAGTTCACCTACGGTGACGGCGTAAACCCGGGTCCGGTCTGTACGGAACTCTTTACGAAGTACACCGCAATCCAGTTCGGTGAAGCTCCGGATCCGTTCGGCTGGACCGAAGTCGTAGACCTGTAATTCAAAAATTCAAAAAATCCTCGCAGCGGGCAAAACGTCCGCAACGACGGAAAAAAAAGATTCCCGTGGAAAATTCCACGGGATTTTTGTTTTTCTTCGAAAAGCGGCACTTATCATAAGTTTTTTGTTGACAAAGCCGTTTTTTTTCGTACATTTTCAAAAAAAACACCCAATTCCCGGAGACAAAAATGAAAAAGAAAGCCTTTCTCGGATTCGCTCTCGCGACGGCAACCTTCTTCAGCGGTTGTGCCATGATGCAGCCCAAGAAAATGCTCGACGATCCGACTCTCTACGACGAATACATGACCCGTTCGTTCGAATATTCTTCCGCTGCCTGCTACGAAGCCACCAAGAAGACCTTCGCCGACAACAAGGTTGCCCTTGCCAAAGATGATCCGGAAAACGGAAAGATGGTCACCGAAAAGTACACGGTCGCAAGTTACACCCAACGCGATGACCAGAAACGCAACATGGAAAACAACCAGTACATCAAATTCTGGGTAAGCGTTTCGGGAGACGAATCTTCATGCGTGATCAAGGTGACCAAGCTCAAAGCCTGGATGAACACCCAAGAACTCACCTATGTGTATCCGAAACAAGGCGGTCCATCTCTCTGGGATCCGATCTTCAACTCGATCAAGGATCAACTTGAAGACGATAACAACTAGGCTTTAGTCGACCCAGCCGACTCGGCCTTCCCCGCCTGCCAAAAACTTTTCGATATAAAGTTTGGCAGCCTGGCAAGATTCCGGCAAGGACTTTCCAAGCGCCACATTGGCGAGGATCGCCGACGAAAGCGTACAGCCCGAGCCGTGCTTATCGACTCCGACAAAACGCTTCGAAGTGAATTTGAAAATCTTTCCTTCGTGCCAAAGCGTATCGGTGGAATCTTCCCCTTCCGCATGACCTCCCTTCAGCAGAATGGAGGTCTTTTTTCCAACCAGAAGTTCCTTGCGGCTGTCAGCGACACCCAAGCCCAGATAGGCGTACTCATACTGGTTCGGCGTAATCAAATCGATCTGCGAAAATACCGGAAAGAACCTGTCCGCATCATCATCGGCGAAAAAGCGGAAACCGGTCGTCGCTCCCATGATCGGATCCCAAATGACAAACGCATCGGAATTATTCTGGCGTATCCATTCAACAATTTTCTGGAGCATTTCCGCATCTTGCACAAGTCCGATTTTGATGAACTTGTATTCGCGCACTTCCCGAAGCTTATCGAGTTGCACACGGATGCGTTCCCATGGGAGAAATCCCGGGTCCGCAAAAGACAGTTCGTTTTGCACCGTCAAAGCGGTACAAACAGAACAGCCGTACACTCCAAAATCCCGCATCGTTTTGATATCGGCCAAGATCCCTGCGCCGCCACTTCCATCGAAGCCTGCGATTGTCATGGCATAGGTCATTTTAGACATAAGCGCCTCCAAGCGGAAACCGAGTCGGCGAATTCCCAGATTCCCGAGACAATCGCCCTGTTAGGTGGTTCATCATCCGATAGCTCTGTGGCATCGCAAGCGACAAAGACATTTTCCGGAACCCTTTCCGGTTTATTCTTCACTACCACCTGGAAAATTTTGGAACGCAATTCCGGGGAAAGCTTTTCCAAATCCCGCAAATATTCCACTTCGACACTTAAAAGTCCCGAAGCTCTCAGCGCGGCTCCACCATTCTGAACGAACCATTCCATCGGCTGATGGAATCCGGCGAGGCTGAATTCCTGAGCCATACTCGGTGAGCCGCAAAGAAACGTCTTCATTCGGATTTCTTCTGGAATCGAAAGAAGGAACCGTTCAAGCTGACGGTCGTTCATATATGGTTTCTGCACATACAGATAGTCTACATCATTAGCGAAGATTTTTTCAATTAAATCGACTTCGTCGACAAAACTCTCTGCACTAGTGAAGAGAATATACTGCATTTTACTTCTCCATATCTAATTTTCCTGTTTTTACAAATTGCAGGATGTCTTTGGAAATACGCATGGAGCAGAATTTCGGTCCGCACATCGAGCAGAAATGCGATTCTTTCGCCCCATTCCCCGGCAAGGTTTCGTCATGAAATTCCATGGCGCGTTCCGGATCCAAAGACAAAGCGAACTGGTCCTTCCAGCGAAAATCGAAGCGTGCACGAGACAGAGCATCATCCCGGAAATGCGCAGCAAAATGCCCCTTCGCCAAATCCGCCGCATGAGCCGCCAATTTGTACGTCACCACGCCTTCGCGCACATCGTCCCTGTCCGGAAGTCCCAAATGTTCCTTGGGTGTCACATAGCAGAGCATCGCCGTTCCGAACCAGCCAATCATCGCCGCCCCGATTGCCGAAGTGATGTGGTCGTAACCCGGAGCGATGTCCGTCGTAAGAGGCCCCAGCGTATAGAAGGGGGCCTGATGGCATTTTTCCTCCTGGCGTTCCATGTTCTCGCGAATTTTCTGCATGGGAACATGGCCCGGGCCTTCGATAATCACCTGCACGCCTTTTTTCCAGGCGATTTCCGTCAATTCACCCAGCGTGTCCAATTCCGCAAACTGCGCGGCATCGTTCGCATCGGCAATGGCACCCGGGCGCAAGCCGTCGCCCAAAGAAACGCACACGTCATATTTTGCCAAGATGTCGCAGATTTCTTCAAAATGCGTGTAGAGGAAACTTTCCTGATTGTGCGTCATGCACCAGCGGGCGATAATGGAACCGCCGCGGCTCACAATGCCCGCCGTCCGCTTCAAAGCCAGCGGCACGAATTTCAAAAGAAGCCCCGCATGAATCGTAAAATAATCGACGCCCTGTTCCGCCTGTTCAATCAAAGTATCGCGGAAAACTTCCCAAGTCAGGTCGTCTGCAACGCCGTTCACTTTTTCCAGAGCCTGATACATCGGAACCGTTCCAATAGGAACCGGACTGTTCCGCAAAATCCACTCGCGCGTGGCGTGGATGTCCTTTCCCGTCGAAAGGTCCATCACCGTATCGGCGCCCCAATGCACCGACCAGACCATCTTCTCCACTTCCTTTTCAATGGAAGACGCCACAGCGGAATTGCCGATATTCGAATTGATTTTCGTTAGAAAATGCCGTCCGATAATCATCGGTTCGCATTCCGGGTGATTCACGTTGCTCGGGATGATAGCCCTGCCCGAAGCGACTTCGCTGCGCACAAATTCCGGAGTAATTTCCGTTCCCGTTCCGCCGAAAATTTCATCCATCTTTTGATTTTCACGGATGGCGACATACTCCATTTCCCGGGTGATGATCCCCTCTTTCGCATATTCCATTTGCGTCTTGTGGCGACCGTCTTTTTGCAGGCGTTCCGCAATCCAGGGAGCGCGCAATTTTTCAATGCCTTTTTCGAGATCGATTTTTTTAGCGGGGTCGCCGTAGGGACCGCTCGTATCGTAAACCGGAAGCACAGGACATTTCGGATCGTCCAAGCGGATTTCCCGCATTCCCACCTTGATGTCGGGATACATTTTTCCAGAAACGTAAATGCGTTGAGACTGAGGAAACGGGTTGAAAAAGGGAGACGCTTCTGCCATATAAAATCCTTTTGTTCCATGACGAACCAAGTTCCAAGGGTATAATCTCAGCCCGCGGACGCGGGCACCCCGGCCCCCAATATAGAAAACAAAAAGCCTATAAGCGATTTTTACTATATTTCCGATAAACTTCAGGAATCCTATGACTCGCAATTCTAGCTTTGGAAGACTTCTTCTCTTTGTAATTCTCGGCCTTATCATCGGCGGCGTTCTGGGCGAATGCTTCGGGTTCGTTTTTGGAAAACTCGGCGAACTGATGAATGCCGGCGGCTACAACAATATCGTACACAATTTCTTTGTGAAGCCCTTCTGGGCGTTCAATACCGGGGACGGAAACACGATGAAGCCCTTTGTGCTAGACCTTTACATGATTAAGATTTCCTTTGGTCTGGCTCTCAAATTGAACGTGATGAGTCTGGTCGGCCTCGTGGTTGGCCTTTACATTATGAAATGGTCCGGAGAACGCTAATGAAAACGATCCAAGAATTGAAAGCCGCACTCGAAAGCGGAAAAACCACGGCGGAAAAACTCGCCGAAGAATCCCTTGGCGAAATCGAAAAGAGCAAAGGGCTGAACGCCTACATTTCCGTTTTGGCAGAGCGCGCCCTCGCCAAAGCCAAAGAAAGCGACGAGCGCCGGAAACAGGGAAAGCTTCTCGGAGAACTCGACGGCATCCCTGTCGCCATCAAAGACAATCTTTGCCTCGAAGGAACGCGCACCACGGCAGCCTCCAAAATTTTGGAGAACTTCGTTTCGCCCTACACGGCGACTGCCGTTCAAAAGCTCGAATCCCAAGGTGCCATCATCGTCGGCAAAACGAACATGGACGAATTTGCCATGGGTTCCTCCAACGAATCCTCCTTTTTTGGAGCCGTGGAAAACCCCGTCGATAAAACCCGCGTTCCGGGTGGCTCGTCGGGCGGTTCTGCTGTCGCCGTCGCGACAGGAACAGTTCCTGTCGCCCTCGGAAGCGATACCGGCGGATCCATTCGCCAGCCTGCTGCCTGCACCGGCATCGTCGGTCTAAAACCGACTTACGGTCGCGTATCCCGTTACGGCCTTATCGCCTACGCTTCGAGCCTCGATCAAATCGGTCCGCTTTCCACAAACGTGCAGGATGCCGCCACCGTTCTTTCCGCGATCTGTGGACAGGATGCGCACGACAACACGACCAGCCCGCGCCCCGCCGAAAATTTCGGACAAAAAATCGGGGAAAGCCTGAAGGGAAAAGTCATCGGCGTTCCCAAGGAATACTTTGCCGAAGGCCTGGACTCCGGCTGCAAAGCCGCCATCGAAAACGTTCTGAAAAAAGCGGAATCGGAAGGAGCCGTCCTAAAAGAAATCTCCATGCCGAACATCAGCTACGCCGTGGCCAGTTACTACATCATTGCCACCGCCGAAGCGTCGAGCAATCTTTCCCGCTTTGACGGTGTGCGCTACACCTACCGCAGCAAAGAAGCCAAAAATCTCTACGACCTTTACGCCATGTCCCGCAGCGAAGCGTTCGGCAAAGAAGTGCAACGCCGCATCATGCTGGGTTCCTACGTCTTGAGTTCCGGCTTTTTCGACGCCTATTATGTACAAGCGCAAAAAGTCCGCCGCCTGATTTCCAACGACTTCACGCGCGCCTTTGAAAATTGCGACGTCATCGCTTCCCCGGTGATGCCCGGCCTTCCGCTCAAGCGTGGCGAAGGCGAAAGCGACCCGATGGCGATGTACCTTTCCGATATTTACACGGTCAGTTTGAACCTTGCCGGGCTTCCCGGAATTTCCGTTCCCTGCGGGCAAGCGGAAAACTTGCCGGTGAACATCCAATGGATTGGCAAGCCT
>NZ_JALFIA010000064.1:0-7615 GCF_022776125.1 Hallerella sp.
TTTTATTTCTATACTTGGGACACCCCTGCGGGAATAGCTCAGTTGGTAGAGCACGACCTTGCCAAGGTCGGGGTCGAGGGTCCGAGTCCCTTTTCCCGCTCTCTCAAAAACCACTCTTTTTGAGTGGTTTTTTCTTTTTTAACATTCCAAAGTTTCAGAGCTGGAACAAAAAAGACGCCCCAAGCCGAAGGCGACTCCCCCAATAGAACAAAAGACTCCGAAAAGTGCGTCAGAAATTGGAAATTTACCGTTTTGTTTTTTACAACACTTTTTACATATAAAAAGTTGTTTGTCTTAGAAAGAAATCAGGAACGTAGCGCCAGGGCCTTCCGGACGAAATTCCGGGAACACATTCCAACGGCGAGGTTCTACCGTGGCAAGATTGCTCGAAGTCGAACGATATATTCGCATTACGTCAAGAACAGAAATGACGCGATTCAAAATCAAGGCTCCAATCGAAATCTGAAAGGCGATGCGAGAGATACGGTAATTGCGCAAAATGTCGCTGTAATGATCCATGTGCCTAGAGGTTTCCGGATTATCGCTCGATCCCCAATTCCAAGTATGCTCTTCGTCGTAAGGATAATCTTCATCAATCGCTTTTCCGCTGCGAAGCATCGCCTGGTTGTAATCTTCATCCGAATCCGGATTGGCGTTTTCGCCATCGACACCGCCACGGCTGCGGTAATCCGCCATCAAATTCAAAAAGCTTTCGCTCGAAGGCGGATTCGAAATTCCCGCATAACGGGAGGCATAGGATCGCGCGCTCGCAATTTGACGTTCTCCAAAATAGTAGCTGCCAAAAGTCGCTACCCAAAGAGCCACATCCGTCCAAATGAACGCCTTCGCATAGGATTGTTCGCCCAAGTAATGCTGGCCAAGTCCCGGAAGCAAAACAGAAGCTCCGATTGCAAGCGCCAAACTTTTTGACGAGTTCCGGCTGATCGATTCATCGACAGTAATCACCATCGGCTGCGCAAAGGCTTCCGCAGAACAGAGGAGCACCATCAAAAAGACTACGAGCAGTTTTTTCATGCGGTCTAGAAGTTAAAGTAAACGTTCACCATCGACTGCGAATTCATCGGAATGAAACCGCCTTCAAAATGGAGCTTGTCATACCAGGAAAGTTCTTCTTCGTAAAGAACCTTGTTGTGGGAATGCGCCGACCAGGCTGCATCGAGAGCCGACACAATATGATTCAAAATCAAGCCGCCAAAGAACCACGCCTGCATGTCGGCATAATCGTTCGCCTTGTTGCGCATGCTGCGGTAAGTCTTCCAATTTGTCGAAGTTCCCAAAGCGACGGTTTCTGCATCATTATCCGAAAGGTTAAGCGCGGATGCGGCCGCTTCATCCTCTACGTCATCCCAGCCGAGCACATAGGCAGCACCGGCAATGGTGGAATAATACGAACCTGAATTGTACAGGCTGAACGATCCGTTCACATGATTCGTGTGATTCTTGTCGTTCGTGAGTTCCTTGCCTTCGACATAGCAACCGTTGGTCGAAGCGTTTCCGTAAATAGACTTGCAGTACGTTTCACGGTTTGACAGATATCTTTCGATGAATTCCGCTTCTTCGTCCGAATCATCCAAGCTGTTGTACAGATCGTGAATCTTGGATTCATACGTATAAGCGCTGTAATGATTCTTGGCAAACTTCTTGTAACGCTTCACCTGCTTGTTGTACTTGTGAACGGAATAGTAGTACCAACCGCCCCACAGAGCGCCTTCAATCGCAAGATAGGCCGCGCCACGGACGTAGTTGAAAGTGGAACCGCCCACATAAAGCTGCCCCGAGCCAGGAATCACAAGAGAGAAGAACAAAGCCTTACGCGGGCTCTTGTACTGCCCTTTCATTTCGTCGATACTGTAAACCTTCGAAACCTTGGTCGGTCCCAAGATATCTCGACGGGAAATCGAAGACGAAGACACGGCTACACTCGAAGATGAAGTGTCATTGCGAAGACTCGAAGAGGAGGAAGACGCCTCACTTGAACTGGATTGCGGCACTTCGCTCACAAGGACACTCGAAGAAGAACCGTCATTGCGAAGACTCGAAGAGGAGGATGCCACCTCACTTGAACTGGATTGCGGCACTTCGTTCGCAAGGACACTCGAAGAAGAACCGTCATTGCGAAGACTCGAAGAGGAGGATGCCGCCTCACTTGAACTGGATTGCGGCACTTCGCTCACAAGGACACTCGAAGAAGAACCGTCATTGCGAAGACTCGAAGAGGAGGAAGACGCCTCACTTGAACTGGATTGCGGCACTTCGCTCGCTAGGACACTTGAACTGTCCGAGCTTGACGAAGTGGGTGCGATCGTAGCGGCAGAATCCGCCGTCTTGGTTTCTTCTTCAAATTCAGCAAACAAATCACGGACCTGCGCATTCGCCGAAGAAGCGAACAACAGAGCCGCAAACAAAGGTAAAAGAGCAAACTTATGCATTTGCTTGTAAAATAGCAAAAAATAGGACTGCAAACAAAAAACCGTCCCAAAGGGACGGTTTTTTGTTTGCAAAGCTTGAAAAGGAACGTTTCAGCTTAGTCAGCCTTGACGACCCAAACCTTCACTTCAGCGGAGACTTCACCGAAGACCTTGATGGTCACCGGATAGACACCGAGCTGCTTGATCGGTTCTGCGAGAGCCACCTGAGCACGGGTGATCTTGATACCCTGCTTCGTGATTTCGTCAGCGATATCTGCAGCCGTCACGGAACCATAAAGGCGTTCGCCTTCGACAACGCGACGAGAGAGGTTGACGGTCACTTCGGCGAGCTTAGCAGCGACTTCGCGTGCAGCGCCGAGTTCCTTGTTGAAGAGAGCTTCCATCGCTTCGCGGTTTTCAGCAATCTTCTTCTTAGCTTCTTCCGTAGCACGGATAGCGAGCTTGTTCGGGATGAGGTAGTTCATGGCATAGCCGTTCTTTACCTTCACCACGTCCATCATGTTGCCGAGGTTCGGCACATTGGCTTTAAGAATAACTTCCATTTTTGCTCCTTAGCGCAGAGTGTCTGCGACGAACGGCAAAATAGCCATGTGACGTGCGCGCTTGATAGCTTCGACGAGCATGCGCTGATACTTGGCACTCGTGCCGGAAATACGACGAGGAATGATCTTGCCACGTTCAGAGATGAAGCGACGGAGGACCTTTTCGTCCTTATAATCGATGTACTGGACCTTATTTTCGGTGAACCAGCAGGTCTTCTTGCGACGAACGCGAGAATTGTTCTTCTTATCTTCGAAAGCCATTATTCAGCATCTCCTTCTTCAGCGTCGATCGGAGTCACATCTTCGGTCTGGCTCAAGTTCTTGTCATAGACGACTTCAGACATCGGATAATCCACGAGGGTGATCCAACGGAGAACGTTTTCGTCGAGCTTGAAGATGTTTTCAAGTTCTGCAACCACGGAAGCTTCTGCCTTGTAGTAGAAGATCACATAGTAGCCGTGAGTCTTGTGCTTGATTTCGTAAGCGAGCTTGCGCTTGCCCCAATCGTCGCGGCGAAGGATTTCGCCTGCTGCGGTAATCTTGTCGGCGAAGCTCTGAACTTCAGACGCAATCACGTCGTCAGAGAGCATGGCGTCGAGAAGCACCATTGTTTCGTACTGTTTCATAAAATCCCTTTGGACTTCAGCCCATATCCACCATAGATACAGGAGGGCCCCACTGTACATGGGGAACCCAAATATAGCAAAAGGCTAAAAAATCGTCAAATGTTTAAAATCAGCGCAATCATATTGGCCACGCCCCAGTCACCCGTTTCGTTCGAAAAATAGCGGCGAGCGACCATTTCAAAGGCAATCCACGCACCAAGGACGTTCCTTTTGAGGTAATCCACGTTATTGCGCAGGTTAAACCCAAATCCAAGACTGATCGACAGCTGACCGACGCCCGACCAGCTTTGTTCGTAGCCCGCCGCCCCGTTTACAGACCAACTTTCGCTAAGCGCAAAGCCAGAACCCAGGGTAAACGCGCCCGAAGCGCCATCCAAAGAATATTCATTATCACAGCCAACAGCCTTGTTCACCTCTTCCTCTGTCGCAAAAGACGTTCCCGACGAGTTTTTGCCGCGGATCTCGTCCAAAGAAGTCGATTCAAAACCAAACGCGGGTTCAGCAAAAAGCACCCAGTTCGGATTCACCAGGTAATGCAAGCGCACGTGGCTGTGATAACGCTGATAGATGATCGAAATTTCGTCATCGATATTGCCGCCATACATGCGCACAGAGACGCCTGCGCTCACATACTGCGAATACGCGTATTCCCCGGTCCCCTGCCACTGAGCAAGTGCCTTACATTTTTTTCCACTGGGGAAAAGTGCCCCACCGCCAATTCCCACGCCAAAGCCTTTGCCCTGGTAACTGGATTCACGCGGAAGAAGAATGCCTCCGTCAGCGAGCTTCCTTCCAGTCGTTTGCACGGAATTTCCCTCGTCCGCAAGCAGCACTGCGCAGAGCGTAAAAAGAAGGACCGTCCAAATTTTGAGAAGTCGTGCCATGTGATTTAAAATGTAGGAAAATTTAAAACCTGAAGAAAACTCTTTTTTTTCGCAATTTCTTTTGTATTTTACTCCCTGTCATCACAGGAGTTTTTGAATGAGATTTATGGGAAAAGCTTTTTCCTTGATTGCTCTTTTTGCAGCAACCGTATTCGCACAGGTAGAAGCCAAGCAGAACGCGCCGGAACTGATGAAGGATTCTTCCGGCACCACGATGAAGATTGATTTTACGATTCCTCTCGCAGGGATCAGCGACCCGGGAATGCTGTTTTCCCATTTTTCGAACAAACCGCTCATGATCTTCTACTTTAGCCCGAAGTGCCCGCATTGCCAGGCAAACTTCCCGCACATGCAAACGTTGATCAAGCAGTACGAAGAAAAAGGTTTGAACGGCATCGGCATTTCTGTCGGCAGCGGCATCAAGAAGAACGATGTGCGCCTGTTCATCGACCAGTTCAACGCTTCGCTTCCAATTTTCCAGGATGTGAACGCAAAGTTCGGTCCGCGTTACGGAACGGGCTACGTCCCGGTCATCTTCCTCGTGAACAAGGATGGCACGTTCTACCGTTTCAGCGACTCGTCCAAAAAGAGTCTTGAGCAGCTTCAAGAAATCTTGAACAAGATGCTCCCGTAAAATTTTTCTCCTTTAAAAAGAAAGCGCGGCTTGCAAAAGTCGCGCTTCTTCGTTTTAGCAAAGCATTTACCAAATGAACTTCGAGCCGGAAAGGCGACGCTTGATTTCTTCCATCAAAGCGACTTCTTCCGCTTCCGTATCAGCCATGAACGTTACGCTGAAACGGATGAAGTGACCTGCATCGTCCCAAGGCACGGTCGAAATCTGCTTTTCGCGAATGAGCCACTGCGAGAAGTCTTCTGCGGTATTGAAGGTTTCACCCCCTTCGATTCCCTTCGGAGCCTGTGTGTACAGGTAAAAGCTTCCCTTCGGCTTCGAGACCTTAAAGCCGACTTCGGAAAGAGCTTTCACAAGCAGGCCGTGGCGACGGGAATATTTTACGACCGTCTTTTCCGTGATCGACGGAGTCGAAAGCGCTTCTACGCCAGCGAGCTGAATCGCCTTGAACTGACCGGAGTCATTGTTGTCCTTCACGCAAGCGAATCCCTTCACCACCTTTTCATTGCCGGCGACAAAGCCAAGGCGCCAACCGGTCATGTTGAAAGCCTTCGAAAGCGATTGAATTTCCACTCCGACTTCCTTTGCTCCCGGAACGGAGAGGAAGCTTAGCGGAGCATAACCGTCGAAGGTGAGAGCCGCATAGGCCGCGTCAGAAATCACGATGATTTCATTCTTCTTTGCAAAGTCAATCACCTTCTTGAAAAAATCCACAGAGGCGACCGCACCCGTCGGATTGTTCGGGTAGTTGATGTAAAGAAGCTTGGCGCGCTTTGCGATATCCGCCGGAATCGAATCCAAGTCCGGAAGGAAGTCGTTTTCCTTAAGAAGCGGAAGGTTATAGACTTCACCGCCGAGGAAGCGCGTCATCGTAGCGAGGACTCCGTACCCAGGAACGGTCACAATCGCGACGTCGCCCGGATTGATGAACGCCTGCGGAATCATAGCGAGAGCCGGCTTCGAACCGATGCAGTGGCAAATTTCGCTCTGCGGGTCGAGGTCCTTGACACCAAAGACCTGATCCATGTAATGTGCAGCCGCTTCCTGGAACGGCAAAATGCCGTTGTCCGAGTAACCGCGATTTTCACGCTTTTGCGCTTCGGCGTAAAGGCGTTCGACAACAACCTTGTCCGCCATCCAGTCCGGTTCCCCGACGCCCATATCGATGATTGGCGTTTCCGGGTGATCCTTTTCCGCCTGACGGCGGGCGCGCTTGATTTTTTCGAACTTGTACAGGACTGTTCCCTTACCAAAGGAACTGCCACCGATGCGGTCTGCAAACAGATTTTGAACGTAGTCGGACATCTTTTTCTCCAGTGTTAAAATTTTTGAGAAAAATTTAGAAGTAGACCTTTTTTTGCCGATTTTCTGCACCCGATTTTTTTGCCGTAGCAGGGGCTTTTTGGAAGATGGACTGAAATTTTGCGACATATTTGTCACAAAGGAATTGAAGGGGTAATGGTAACGAGCGAAGGCGTGGTTATCGAAATGACACGACAAAAGAAGCTCGCCAGCATTCGCCGGCGAGCTTCTTCATGATTTCTTTTAAAAATTAGAGCGTCGCAATTAACTTCTTTGCACGGTCGGAATAAAGCTGATTGTCGCCGTAATTCTTGAGAATCTTTTCAGCGGCAGTCTTTGCCTTATCCGGATAACCCATCTGGTTGTAAACGAGGGCGAGCTTCCAAAAAGCGTCAGCCACAGTCGGAACCTGGTCTGCCGGTTCGAGCTTTTCGTAGCGGTCTTCAAGATCGCCCGTACGCTTACCGAATTCAGCGATAAACTTTTCAAGCAGGTTCACTGCTGCAGCGTAATCCTTCTTTTCAATCGCAACAGCGGCCTGACCGTGAAGAGCTCCGCCACGAATCAGCGGAAGCGAGCCCGCATTGTCCAAAGCCTTCTGGTAAAGGATGGCAGCATTATCAAATTCGCCGTTCTGGAAGCGGATATTGCCAGCGAGAAGTGCGGCCTTGGCGAGGGTTTCCCCCTTCAACTGCTTCGAAACGATCAGTTCTTCGTATGCGGCAAGAGCGCTATCCTTCTTACCCGTATATTCATAGGCAAGAGCCGGACCAAGAAGTTCTGCCTGAGCAGCGTCAGCCTTGTTCTTGGAACCCTGGAAATGAATAATAGCTATCACAACCAAAATGACGACGAGGAGAATAGCCCCGACCTTCACCCCGTGCTGGATAAAAAATTCCTTCATATCAGAACCGGAGGCGGAAGTTCCCGCATTCGGCATATTATTCGGCATATTGTTGGCCATGTTTTAGGTCCTTAAAAAAATTTTGAAATAAATATAGCATTTTTTCAAAAAGTTTGCTACATTTGTGCGCGTTATGCCACTCTAGCTCAGCTGGTAGAGCAGCTGATTCGTAATCAGCAGGTCGGCAGTTCAAATCTGCTGGGTGGCTCTTAAAGAACCGGGTTCGAAAGAATCCGGTTCTTTTTTTGTGGATTGCTTCAAGGCTTCGCCTTTCGC
>NZ_JALFIA010000078.1:0-35033 GCF_022776125.1 Hallerella sp.
AGAGGTACCTGAACATGAAGCACCTCTACGAGCTTGAAAAAATACAGGAATACGAAAAGGGATTGAAAAAGGCGAAGATGGACGTAGCCTAAATCTGATGTTGGGACAAACTATTTTTGCGAAAAAACCTTGACACTACCTTTTTTTGTGCGAACCGTTATGGAATGTTCCGGCTAATTCGAGACGTTTATGGATTGGAGAAATCGGTCAAATCGAAATTGTCGAGTTGAATTTTGATGATAGGGGATTCTGCTTCCCTGAATAAAAAAAAAGACCCGGATTTCATCCGGGTCTTTTTAGTAGCGGGGGCAGGACTTGAACGCTGCGACCTTTGGGTTATGAGCCCAACGAGCTACCAACTGCTCCACCCCGCGTCAAGCGGGTACTGTTACCAGTACAGCACCATATATAGTAATTATATTTTCCATTGTCAAGGGGAAATAGGGGATAAAGCTTTGATTTAGACGTATTTCTGCAGAATATGCTTCGATGATACAAAGTAATCGATGCCACTTGCGATTGTAACGAATGTAATCACGCCCATCACGATCTGCGGAAGTGCTTGCCAAACAGCCTTGAAGCCTTCGATTTGTTGAATTGGATCCAGGGCGCAGACAAGGATAGTCACAATGCCGATGCCCTGTAAAGCCGTTTTCCATTTGCCGCTGCGGCGAGCTGGCATAATCAATCCCTCTGCGGCGGCAAGAGTGCGGAGCGTTTCCACGCTGGCTTCACGGAAGTAAATCAGCGCCACCATCCATACCGGAGCGTAACCCGTAGCAATGAAGCACATAAAAATCGTCATGTTCGAAATCTTATCGCTGAACGGATCCAGGTATTTTCCGAGTGTCGAAACTTCTCCCCATTTGCGGGCGAGATGTCCGTCCAAGTAGTCGGTCAGCATAAAGCCCAGAACCATCACCAGAGCGAGAACCTTGAAAACGATATGGTTGTCTTCGTAATTCAAATTGTTGTCATAGAAGAACACCCAGAGGAAGAACGGAGTCAGCACAATGCGGGTCATCGTGAGCTGGCTTGCTATCGAGAGTGGCTTACGGTGCGCCGGGTCGCGATAGAACCAGTATAAAAATTCCACAGAAGCGGCGCTCATCAATAAAATGCTCGCGACCATGAAAATCTGCTGGTAACGTTCGAGTCCCAGGATGTACACGAGCATCGTCGCATTGATCGCCATCGCCGAAATTTTTGACCATACATGCCGACCAGGAACCTTTTTTCCTTCACGGATCACGGAAAGGCTAAGCAGGGAATGTGCAATCACGCGCCCGAATAAGCAGGCGCAGCCGACCGCGAGTAAAATTTCAAAATTTCGAAGTAAAACGCTCGTCATCACCGTAACCGAGAGAATGCCTTCGATGACATTCAACCACAGCTGATAATAAGGTTCTTCGAATTCCTGAACGCGAAGTTGCCAGTTGTTGAGCCAGGTAAGAATCAACACAGCCAACGTGATCATCGCAGCGGTATAGTTATGCTGAGTCCAAATGGTTGCAATCAGCGGAATAAAAAGGGCAGCTCTGAAAATCCGCCATGCACGACCGCGCAGGCGCAGGCTCAACAACTTCTTTTTAAGAGGCATTCGCTTCCTCCAGTAATTCCTTTGCGTGGGCAAGCGAGGTGGGGGACTTGGCGTCTCCGAGCATTCTCGCAATTTCCACGATTCTCTCATTATATGATAACAATTTCACATTTGAAATAGTACGGGATTCGCCATTTTCATGTTTTTCCACGGCCAAGTGTGACTGGGCTCGGCAAGCGACCTGCTGAAGGTGCGTAATGGCGAGTACCTGATGGTACTTTCCAATGTTGCGAAGGGCTTCTCCGACATTGTTGCCGATTTCACCGCTGATACCGGAGTCGACTTCGTCAAAGACGAGGACTGGAACATGATCCTGTTCAGCCATCACCGATTTAAAGGCGAGTAGCACACGGGAAAGTTCACCGCCCGAAACGGCTACACGGAGAGGTTTTTGGCCTTCGCCAAGGTTCGGAGCCATGCAGAATTCTACACGGTCCTTTCCGGTTGCGGAATAGGCTTCTTCGGTAATGTCCGTGTTGAAGGTCGCCTTGGGCATGCCGAGGGAATGCAGGACGTCGGCGACTTTTGCGTCGAGGGTTTGTTTCCCGGCTTTACGCTTTTCGGAAAGGGCGTTTGCGGCAACGGCGAGCCTTTCTTCGGCCTTCTGGATGTTCTTGCGAATTTCGGTAAGGTCTGCATCCAAATTTTCAAGGCTTTCAAGTTCTTGTTTACGGCGAACGTAAAGATCGATCAACCCCGCTTCATCGGTGCGGTACTTGCGCTTTAAACGCTGAATTTGCGCAAGGCGCGTGTTTGCGCGGTCAAGTTCTACCGGATCGAGTTCTGAAGATTCTTCAGCTTCACGCAGAGAATCTTCGATAAACGAAAGCGAGTCGTAGGCATCGCCGATCTTGACGGCCCAATTTTCCATTTCGGGAAGTTTGGACGAAAACTGACGCACCTTTGACTGGAAAACTTCGAACTGGGAAAGAAGGCCGTTTTCGCCGTCAAATAGCTTGCTCAGTTCTTCGATGGCGTGCATTTTCGCTTCGGACTTGGAAGCAGCAGAAGTCTTTTCTTCGAGTTCGGCTTCTTCACCTGCGCGGAGTTTTGCCTTTTCCAATTCATTTTTCTGGAAAGTCAAAAATTCCTTTTGTTCGGCGAGGTTGCGGGCGTTTTCTTCGGTCTTCTCAAGTTCTTCTTTGAGCTTGTTCCATGTGGACCAGGTTTCGCTGTAGGCAGCGAGTTCCGGTTCGCATGCGCAGTAATCGTCAAGAAGCTTGAGCTGGATGCGCAAATCGCGCAGCAGAAGCTGATCGCTTTGACCGTGCATCTGGATCAAGGTTTCGCCGAGGTCCTGGAGAGTTCCTTGTTTGATGATGACGCCGTTGACGCGGGTGCGATTTTTACCGCCCGAAAGGATTTCGCGCTGAATGATGAGTTCATCGTCTGCGTCGATTTCTTCCGCGGCAAGAATCTTCTTCGCTTCGGCATTGTCCGAAATATCGAAAGTCGCTTCGACTGTCGCTTTGTCGGCTCCGTGGCGAATCATCGCCGGGAGAGTCTTTCCGCCGACGACCACGCGCAAGGCGCCCATAAGGACGGATTTGCCTGCGCCGGTTTCGCCGGTGATGGCGGAGAAGCCCGTGCCAAATTGGACCTGGGTTTCTTCGATGAGAGCAAAATTACGGATCGTCAGCTGTTCTAGCATAAGTCCCGTTTTGAATTAGGCCTTGTCAAACTCAATGATACTACGATAGATCGGGCGACCTTCCAACCGATACTTCTTTTCAAAATTCGTCATGATCCCTTCCGTCGGAAGGGCCGTGTTACGTTCGATGATCTTGCAACCTTGGAAGTTGTCAAAGACTTCAAGTGCGACTGCGTTGTATTCCTTGTGATCCGTGCCCCAGTAGAAGATACGTTTGCCCGGTTTCAGAACACGGGCGACTTCCACGAGAAATTCTTCGCGGAGGAGACGGTTCTTGTGGTGGCGTTCTTTTGGCCACGGATCCGGGAAGTACATGTGGAATGCGTCCACGGTATTGCTCTGAACACGGTCGCGGAGAAAGTAGAAAACATCGCCGCGGAGCATGGCCGTATTGGCGTTAAGCTTGTTACGCATCATGCGGTCTGCCGCGTAACGCGCCCATGTCAAATCCCATTCGCTTCCCATGATGAAATAATCCGGGTGTTTTTTGCCATATTCCACGAGAAATCCGCCCTTGCCGGAACCGATTTCAATTTCGATGTGATCGTTGTGCATCGGGAAGATTTCCTTCCAATCCAGCGGATGCTTGTCCGGCTGGTTGTCTTCGGTCTGGATAGGTTTGCGCGTGCCCGGAATATGACGGTGAACAAAGTGCCACATGCAAGGCAAATCTTTGTCCTGGTTCAGGTCACGGTAAAATTCAGGAATGATGATTTCCTTCTTTGCCTTCGGGCTTTCTTCCATGTTTTCCATTTCGTTAGTCATGTTTACCTTAGATAAATGCGATAATCTTATCGCGGTAAGCTTCCGGGATCTTTTTCAGGATGGTTCCAAGAATGTGATCCGAAGAATATTTCATCGAAAAATGATTCAGCACGATGTGCTTGCACTGCATGGTCGGACCGTAGATTTCAAGGGCCTTGACGAGTTGTGCAATGTGCGTATGACCTTTTTTATCTGCCATCGATTCTTCACCGTCGTCGACAAACGTACATTCGGTAACCAGAACTTCGGAATTCCAAATTGCGGCGAGATCCGGATCGGTGAGGTTATCGCCGAGGCAGTCTCCCATAAACGTGATCAGCGGATCGAAAACTTCGCGGGTAATTTCGATGCCTTGCTTGCGAAGTTCAATAATTTGCGTGGTGTCATAGCCGAGGAATTCGTCTTTCAGCTTGTTCTTATGATTGTAAAGCGTGACGCCCATCGAAGGCAAAAAATTCTGACGGCCCACTTGAGTATGGCGCGTGCGGAACGCTTCGATCGAAAGATCCTTTCGGTATTTGAGAGGCACTTTTTCACCAGCCCTCATCGCGACGATTTCCGGGAGCTTAAAACGCTGCTCGGGAACACCTTCGAAGATGGCTTCGGAATGAATCCATTTTTCTGCTCCGGGGACGAGGTCTTCGGATATGTAATAAACCGAAGGCTTTTCGACGCCCATCATGCGACGTAAGCTGTGGTGCCGCATCAGGCAGCGACTGTGGTCGCCATGCGCATGGGTCAGGAATACGTGGTTGATGCCGATTGCGGAAACAGGGCATTCTCCCATGTCCACGCAAAAGTCGTATTCCGGAAGTTGAAGATAGGTGGCGAGTCCGGAAACAGAAAAGCCATGAATATTGACTTTTCCGACGTGATGACGGACTTGGCGTAAAGCGTTGTGCAGGGACCGGTTTTCTTGCATTTCGGGCTCAAAGATAGTAAGTTTTGAAAGGAGGCTGTTGTATGAAACATCGTCTTTTGAACTATATCTCGTATGTAGAAAGCGTCCTTGTGGGGGAGTCTACGCTCGAATCGGATGAAGCCGTCCGAAAGGATTTGATTTTACAGATTCAGTTCTTTCAACATGAACGATTGATCCATCTGCTTGTAACCCTTTTGTTTGCGCTCTTGTTTGTAGGCACGACCCTTTTCTTTACGGTTTACCCGACTCTTCCACTGCTTGTGCTGGATCTGCTTTTTTTGGTCCTGCTCGTTCCATATATTCGTCACTATTACATTTTAGAGAACGGCACTCAAAGACTCTACCATTTGCAAGATAAACTATGGAAACGAATCTTGGAAAAACGCAAAATTTCCGTATAAAATACCATCCGAAAAGAAAGATTTCGTTCATTTGTACGAAATTGCGTGTTGTACTGAAGCGTGCAGAATGCGTGACTATGAAAAATACTCTACATCGGTTTTTTGAAAGAAGAATGCGTATATTAAAAAGAAGAAGATAAGGAGTTCGTATGTTAATCGATTTTAGTCAGATTGAACCGGTAAGGGGACCGGGAATGAATCACGGGGCTGGAGAAATGACCGCACAAATGGTAATCCATTCTCTTGGTAGATTTGTCTTGAACCGGATCCATCCTTATGGATCGATAGGGATTCATGAACAAAAAAAAGGGGAAGAGATCAATTACGTTGTCTCGGGGACTGGGGTTGCTATTTGCGATGGGAAAGAGGAATTTCTCCATCCCGGTTGCTGTCACATTTGCCCGCAAGGTTCGATTCATACGATTGAAAATACGGGAATCGATGACCTGGTGCTGTTTACAGCGGTGATAGAAAAGTAAAGAATGGTTTGAATTTTCTTGCTTTTTCCCGAAAAAAGAGTAATTTTTGCGGAAGAAGCCCGTGTCGGGCTAAATTTTTCATTTCACATTTATAAGGAGTCTTGTTCCATGCGCGATTTGATTGAAAAACTGTTGCTGAAGGGTTATTCCGTTCTTTTTTCGATGGAAGGTGGTTTCCCGGTAATCCGTATCATCAAGGGTACGGACGCAGAACACCCGGTTAAAAGCTGTAGCATTGGTTCGGCGGATTTTCGCTCCTCGGTGGAAGACTCCCTGCAGTCCATGATCCTCGATCTGGAACGCCATCCGCAGTAATTCCGCGACGATTCTCTTAAAACTATTTTCTCTTTTTCTATATTTGGGCCCGTCAACGAACGAGGCCCATTTTGTCAATAAATCCAGAAATCGCCAAGCGTCGCACTTTCGCCATTGTCAGCCACCCTGACGCAGGTAAAACCACCATCACCGAAAAATTTCTTTGGTTCGGTAAAGTTATCCGTGAAGCGGGCCATGTCCGCGCTAAAGCTAACCGTAGCTATACGGTCAGTGACTGGATGAAGATCGAACAGGACCGCGGAATTTCCGTTTCGAGTTCTGTTTTGAATTTTCCCTTTGAAGGTTGCTGGTTCAACCTCGTCGATACACCGGGGCACCAAGACTTCTGCGAAGATACCTACCGCGCTTTGACCGCCGTGGACTCGGCGCTCGTTCTGATCGATAGCGTGAACGGTGTGGAAAAACAGACGATCAAACTCATGGATGTTTGCCGTATGCGCCACACCCCGATCATTACCTTTATCAACAAGATGGACTTGGATGGTCGTTCGGTTTTGGATTTGATCGACCAGATTGAATCTGTTTTAAAAATCAAGGCGATTCCATTTACCCTGCCGATCGGTGTCGGTAAACTTTTCAAGGGCGTGTATTGCATCGCCGACAATACGTTTAATGTTTATAATGCTCAGTCCGGTCACCAAGAAATTTTGCAGATGTCCGGTCCGGACGATCCGAAGCTTGTAGAACTTTGCGGAGAAAACTGGGTGAACCAGTTCCGTGAAGAATATGACGTGGTGACGGGCGGCATGGATCCGTTCAACCATGAACTTTTCTTGAAGGGTGAAATGTGCCCAGTGTTCTTCGGCAGTGCTGTGACGGGTTTTGGCGTGCGTCAGCTTTTGAATGCTTTTGCCGATCTCGCTCCGGCTCCGATGCCGCGTGAAACGGACAAGCGTACAGTGGATCCGAGTGAATCGGATTTTTCGGGCTTTGTCTTTAAGATTCAGGCAAACATGGACCCGAAACACCGTGACCGTACAGCGTTCATCCGCATTTGCTCGGGACAGTTTCAGCGCGGTGATAAGGTTTACCACGTCCGTTCCGAACGTGATGTGCGTTTAGCGGCTCCGACGGCATTCCTCGCCAAGGATAAGGAAGTGATTGATACGGCATGGGCTGGCGATATTGTCGGCATTAACGATCCGGGCCTTTTCCACATTGGCGATACGCTGACAAAGGGCGAAAAAATGAGTTTTTCAGGCATTCCGGATTTTGCACCGGAATATTTTGCCCGTGTAACGCTTTTGAATCCGCTCAAGTCGAAGCAGCTTGCAAAGGGATTGAAGGAATTGACGGAAGAAGGTGCAACGCAGTTATATCAACCGTTCAAATCTGCCATTCCGGTGATCGGTGTGGTCGGCGAACTGCAGTTCGATGTGCTCAAGTTCCGTTTGATGTCGGAATATGGTGCCGATGTTTCTCTGGATCGCATCCCTTCCTTCGGCGTCCGTTGGATCGTTGGGGATCCAGCTGAAGTCGAAAAGTTTGTGAACGATAACGGCGGCGATTGTATGCGTGATAAAGAAGAGCGTTTTGTCTGTCTCTTCCCGAACGAATATCGCTTGACGCTCGCAGTCAAGAACTATCCGGAATTAAAGTTTGTCGAAACATCTTTAGGGTAATCTATGCGAATACTTCCTTGGCTCTCGCTGTTTACTCTTGTCGCTTGCAGCGGAACATCTAAAGAGAATCTGTTACCGGTACAAGATTCGGCAACAGAGAAAACTTCCGCCGTGGATACTTTAGCCGTAGACTTTGCAGCAGTGGATTCGACTGCACTCGATACGGCTGCGGCTCTGGATTCCGTAAAGCCGGTGAAGGAAGATTCACCCGTTTTCGAAGTTTCGTTTTTCGCTATCGGAGATGTTCTCTTTCACACGCCGCTATTTAAAGCGTGCAAGGAAGATTCTTCTAAGTGCAATTACGATTACGTCTTTGCTCCGTGGAAAAAGGATATCCAGGCTGCAGACATTGCGATTGTGAATCAGGAAACAGTCTTTGTTCCGCGTTCGGAAGGCTACGCATCTTACCCGAGCTTTGGTTCTCCGGAAGAAATCGGCCTTGCGGAAATCGAAGCGGGCTTTGACATTGTGACCCATGCGACAAATCACACGATGGACCGTCGCGCTTCCGCAGTCGATTACACGATCGATTTTTGGACGGGAAAATCGGCAAAGGCTTTGGGAATTCATAAGACCCAGGCTGGGCAGGATTCTGTTTTCACTCTCGACAAGAAAGGTATTCGTTTTTCGTTTGTGAATTTTACCTACGGCCTGAACGGACAAAAACTTCCGGCGGATAGACCGTATCTGGTGGACCTTTTGGATTCGAACGGGGATTGGGTAGAAATGGTTCGGAAAGCGGAAGCCGCAGCCGAAGTCACCGTTGCCTTTATGCACTTTGGAACGGAATACGTGGAACTGCCGACTGCAGAAGCAAGGGCTTATGCGGAACAGGCGATCGATGCCGGTGCCGATATCCTTGTTTGTACGCATCCGCATGTGATTGAGCCTTATGGCATCTATACGACGAAAGCAGGGAACCGCGCTCTCGTGTACTGGTCGCTTGGCAACTTTGTTTCGAACCAACAGGATATTTCGACCAATCTGGGTGGGGTAGCGAAGTTCGCCGTGCGTAAGGTCGTGAAGGGCGATTCATCCCGTTTGGAAGTTTCTTCTGCGATCTTTGAAGGATCCGTCACTCAGCAAGAAGTGGGGAACTATCACGCGATTCCTCTTGTCGCTTATTCGGATTCTTTGGCAGAACATCACTTGTTAAAGGCGAAAAAGCCTGAGCTTTCCCTGAAAGCGTTTGAAGAACTTTTCCAAAAAAATTTAGAGAACGCTCCGAAGTGCAACACAGAAGATCCTGCAAATGTTTTACCTCTCGAAATCGTGAATTTATCTGCAAAAGGATTCCGCAAAACAGCTGCCCCGTAATGATTTCGATAGAACAGGCAAAGCGGGCCTCTATTTAGGTTTGAATATATAAAAGGAGTCAAAAAGAAATGAAATCCGTACCTATTACACTCCTCGCCGGTTACCTTGGAGCCGGCAAGACGACGCTTCTCAATCACGTTTTGAATAACCAGCAGGGTTATCATGTGGCGGTGATTGTGAACGATATCGGCGAAGTGAATATTGATCAGACCCTGATTGAAAAGGGCGGCAAAATTGAACAGAAGGATTCCGTTGTTCCGCTTTCGAACGGTTGCATTTGCTGCACGCTCAAAACGGACCTTTTGGAACAGCTTGCCCAAATTCTCGAACAGGGCAAGTTTGACTATATCTTGATAGAAGCAAGCGGCATTTGCGAACCGCTTCCGATTGCGCAGACGATTACGCTCATGGGCTCGAAGCTTAAGGGACTCGATGGTCAGAATCTTCCATGCCATTTGGATGGCATCATCTCTGTGGTGGACGTTCTTCGTCTCGCAACAGAATTCGGCGGGGGAGATAAGCTGCTTGAAGAAGATAGGGAAGAAGAAGATCTGGCAAGCCTTCTCGTTCAGCAGATCGAATTCTGTAACACGATTGTTTTGAACAAAGTCGACACGATCTCCGCAGAAGAACTGAAGCATGTGAAGGCTGTTGTCCGCGCACTCCAGCCGGAAGCCAAGATGATCGAAACGAACTTCGGCAAGGTCGATATCCAGGACATTCTTGATACGAAGCTTTTCAACTTCGAAAAGGTTTCTTCTTCTGCATCCTGGATTCAGCAACTCAACAATCCTGAAGAAGAGGAAGAAGGGGAAGCTCTCGAATACGGTATCGGCACGTTCGTTTACAAGGCTCGTCGCCCGTTCTCCCGTGCAAAGCTCGAAGCGTTCCTCGACAATTATCCGAACAGCATTATCCGAGCCAAGGGCATTATGTGGTTCGACGATGACCGCTCTTACTCATATATCTTCGAACAGGCCGGCAAGGACGCTAGCGCCCGCTGTCTTGGCCGTTGGATCGCTTCCTTAAAGCCGAGCGAACAGGAAGTCGCTCTGAAGGAAGAACCGGACGTGAAGAAAATGTGGGATGAAAAGTACGGCGACCGTGAAATTCGTCTCGTCTTCATCGGTCAGAAGATGGACCGCAAGGAAATCTGCGACAAGCTCGACAATTGCCTTGGCGAATAAGCTTCTAAAAGAATCCCGGAAAACTCTCCGGGATTTCTTTTTTATTTATAGTTTACATAATGCGCATTATCGGACATTTACGTCCGGAGCCATCACGAAAATGGCTTCTCTTGTCTCCGGGGCCAGCCGAGCCGTGCGCATCGTTGGTCGGGCCGCGGCGCCTTTTGACGATTTTCGGGCAAAATGGCGCTTTTCAACGAAAACGTCCCGATCCGTTTTCAATTATCTTTACCCTATGATTTTCCAGAAACTCGCACTCTTTTTGACTCTTGCAACGACGACTTTTACCTTTCTTTCGGGCTGTGCTGCGTCCCGAAAGGTTCAAGCGGCAAACATTTTAACCAAATGCAAGCTGGAAGTCATTGGAGCGAGTTATGACTCCGTACGTGTCGACTTGGACAAGTTTATTGGTGATCAGCCGAAAAATTCGATTTTACCGAATCCCAAAGCAATCTTGCTCGTTCAGAACATTGCCAAAGGTAACATTCCCGACAGCCTTGGGACCCTTTATTTTGCGATTCAGGTGAACGTGAAAAACGGTTCGGAAGACTCGCTTTGGCTGCGTTCTGCCAAGGGTATAATCTCGTTTGATTCCCAAGTGGAACTTCCGATCGAGTTTCAGGATTCCGCATTTGCGATTGTACCGGGATCTTCTAAAATGGAACTTCACACGCATTTGAATATCGATATGAATGCGCTCAAGATCCTTGCGGCGGATACTATCCGCATTTCTGGCGATTTTGAATTCTCCCTTACGCCAAACGGCGAACTCGTCCATTTTGCTGTGGATGAAAAGAAGCCCGTACAGCCGGAAGAAAGAACCGCCTTTATCGATCAGGCCAAAAATGCGGTCCTTTCTTCGATTATTGACGCTTGGTCTTCGAAACTCCAGTAATTTTTTTAATATCTTTTGAACGTGAAAAATTTATTCCGCACTTCCCTGCTTTTGATTATCTGGCTCGCGGCTTCCGCTTCGGCGTTGGATCGCATTTGGGATACGCGTTACACGTTCGGACCTGAATTTTTAGTTCGCGATCGTACATCGCTTGGTGCGGGCTTTTATACAAATTACCAGGAAGACGGCTACTTGCCGATCAATGCCCAGCTTGCCATTAACGATTTCTGGGAAGTCGGTGCCAAGCTTTTGTTTGATTCTGAAGACGACATGGAAAGCGTCCAATCTTACGTAGATGTGGGCGCTAAGTACCGTATCATGGAATATTCAACAATCGGTGCGGATTTCTTGATCGGTATCGGCAATAAGCGCGGTGCGGGTCTTGTCTTCTCCTATACATCGCTTCATCCGATGTCCCGTATTTTTTCGACGCTTTATGAAGCCCGCTTGGGATTCTTTGACCGTATCGTGAGCGATGGCGGTCTTGCGGAATTTGCCTTGGGAGTCACTCCACAGTTTAAATTTACGCCGGCATTGATTGCGATGATTGGCATTGAATCTTCCGGCAGTTTGGGAAACATCTTGGATGACTTCATGGTGGATATAGTCCCCCGTGTGCAAATCGGCATTCTCCCCTATTTCCATGTGATGACCGAACTTTCGATCGGCATTATGCAAGAAAAGAATAACGACCGAATGCGACTCGGCGCTTACGGGATTATCGAATTTTAAGCGTTTACGCGTTCCAGAGTTGAACGCATCTTCTTAACGAACCCGCTTTTAGGAATTGGTGACGTAGCATAAAGAGAATGCGCTGTATCTTGGATTTGCTTTCTAAATGGGCGAATTCTTGCAAGATTTTTAATTCCCCCGCTTTCAGTTCTTGCTCAAAATATTTGGCAAAGAATTCAGCGTATTGCATAGAACGCTTTATGTCGTCAGACTGATGTTTTAAACGTTCGAAGATATGCTTGCGACTGGTGATGTCTTGGACGCCGACCGTATTCTTGTCATGATGACGGTACAGAGAAAGGGCTTTACGCACAAAGTAAATTTTGCCGAATATAGCCGCTGTCGTCGCAAGGAAGGCGTCGTGCATGGGAATCTTCGAAAGGTTTTGCCATAAAAGATCCGGATTCTTGAGAACGTAATTTTTTAACGCCTGATTGAAAAGCGTGACGCAGCCCGAAACATTGTTCTGCATAAAATAAAAGTGCGCAGGAGCTGCATCGTTCGGCAAATTTTCGGCATTCAAAAAGGAATGTGCCAAAAACCGACCGTCCGAAGTGATAATCTTCATGTCCGAAAACAGTAATGTTGGCAAGGCCTGTTTCGCGTTGCTCAGATTGCGATACCTTTCATAAAGACTTTGTACGTGATCCGGCATCCAAAGATCGTCCTGATCTGCCAAAAGATATAAATCGGAATCGACGTTTTGCATCAGATAGAAAAAATTCGAACAGGCTCCCCTTCCACGCGTGTTGGGCGGCAACAAGAATATCTTTGCCGGGAACTGGCGGGCAAAATCTTCAAGAATTTCTGGCGTTGAATCGGTGGATCCGTCATCGGAAATGTAGATGGATATTTGGGGTCCAATCTGCGCTAAAATGGAATCGAGCTGTTCGCGCAAATACGAAGCTCCGTTGAAGGTCGCCATTAAAACACAAATTCGAAGGTTGAATTCCATTTTTTCCATTTGAAGCTTTTCCTCAAAATAATTTAAAAACAAAAAGGCCGAAACAAACGTTCGACCTTTTTGTTTTTAGGAATTCACGATGAATTTATTTGACGATAAATTCACCATTTTGGAAGTCAATCGTGCAAGGCACTTCGGGCTTAACTTCACCAGCGATAATCGCATGCGAAAGCTTGCGCTCCACTTCGCGTTCGAGGAATCGCTGAATCGGTCTTGCACCGAATTCCGGGTTGTACGACTTGTCTGCGATCGCCTGCAATGCCGCATCCGAAGCGTTCACGATGTAACCTTCACGAGCCGCACGCTTAGCGAGATCCTTGAACTTAAGCCCCGTGATCGAAAGAATCTGATCCTTCGAAAGGCTCTTGAACACAAGAACTTCGTCCAAACGGTTCAAGAATTCCGGCCTAAAGAATCCCTTCAATCGAGGCATCACGTCGTCAATCGAAACATCCTTTTCCGGATTATTCATGAACAGATCCGAGCCCAAGTTAGAAGTCATCAGAATCAGCGTATTCTTGAAGTTCACCGTTCTGCCCTTGCCATCGGTCAAACGACCGTCGTCAAGCACCTGGAGCAAGGCGTTGAATACATCCGGGTGCGCCTTTTCGACTTCATCCAGAAGCACCACGGAATAAGGCTTGGTACGGACCGCTTCCGTCAGCTGACCGCCTTCTTCGTAGCCCACATATCCCGGAGGGGCACCGATCAAACGGGCAACGGAATGCTTCTCCATGTATTCGCTCATGTCGATTCGAACAATCGCGTTTTCGCTGTCGAAAAGTTCCTGTGCAAGAGCCTTGGCAAGTTCCGTTTTGCCGACACCTGTCGGGCCGAGGAAAAGGAAGCTTCCCACCGGAGCATTTTCTCTCGAAAGTCCGCTGCGGTTTCTCAGAATGGCCTCTGCGACAGAAGAAACGGCAACGTCCTGACCGACGACACGTTCGTGCAAACGTTCGTCCAAGTGCAAAAGCTTTGCACGTTCCGATTCGCGGAGACGTGTGACCGGAATGCCTGTCCAACGGCTGACCACTTGAGAAATCGTCTCTTCATTGACTTCTTCGGTCAGTTCGCCTTCGCGGGCCGCTTTCTGCGCCTTGGCTTCGAGGTCTGCCACATCTTTTTCGAGCTTCAGAATGGTGTTGTACTTGAGTTCTGCGGCACGGTTCAAGTCGTAGCGGGCTTCCGCCTGTTCCATTTCTTCATGAGCCTTGTGCAGGCGCTCTTTTGCATCCTTCAGTTCGTTGAACTTGGCGCGCTTTTCTTGCCATCTTGCCTGCATGGCGGAGACAGCTGCGGAAGTCGTTTTGAGTTCATCCTGGAGTTCCGCTAAACGCTTTTTGCTCTTGTCGTCCGATTCCTTGGCCAAAGCCTTTTCTTCAATCTTCAGCTGCAATTCCTTGCGTTGCAGATTGTCCAAGTCTTCGGGTACGGTATCGAGCTGGGTCTTGACCATGCTCGCCGCTTCATCGATCAGGTCAATCGCCTTATCGGGAAGGAAACGGTCTGCAATGTAGCGGCTCGAAAGCTTTACCGCCGCCACGAGAGCGTTGTCGTGAATGCGCACGCCGTGATGACTTTCAAAACTTTCCTTGACGCCGCGCAAAATGGAAATGGCTTCGTCTTCGGTCGGTTCAAAAACGGTGACCGGCTGGAATCGACGTTCAAGCGCGGCATCTTTTTCGATGTAACGGCGGTATTCCTGTGTCGTCGTGGCTCCAATGCAATGCAACTCTCCACGGGCGAGTTTCGGCTTCAGCATATTGCCGAGGTCCATGCTGCCTTCGGTCTTACCAGCACCGACAATCGTGTGCAGTTCATCGATAAAGAGAAGCGTATTGCCGTCTTCTTCAAGAGCGGTCAGTACATTTTTCAAACGTTCTTCAAAGTCGCCACGGTACTTTGCACCTGCCATCAAAGCGGACAAATCAAGCGAAAAAAGCTTCTTTCCCTTCAACGCGTCGGGAACGTCCCCCTTGAAGATTCGCATGGCAAGCCCTTCGACAATCGCGGTCTTACCGACGCCAGGTTCCCCGACGAGAACTGGATTGTTCTTCGTCTTTCTCGAAAGAATCAGAATCACACGGCGAATTTCTTCTTCACGACCGATCACCGGATCCAATTTCCCTTCTTCAGCCAAAGAGACCAATTCCCTGCCGTAAAGCTTTAACGGGGATTCTTCTTCGGCGACAGCAGCGGCGCTCATCGGATCGGAAAGCCAGGTTTCCACGACTTCCGCACTGCCAAGGGCGTCTTCAAAAATTTTGGCTACACGGCGTTCCTGTGCAAAACGCATCAAGGAAACGAGCATATCGCTCGGACTTGCCGCCTGGGATGTCTTACGGCCGGCCTGGATAGCCGCCCTCAGCACACGGGAAAGATCTTCATCCGGGCGGCCTGCGTCCGGGTTCACTTCCATGAGCTTGGGAACGGAATCGAGGAACGGGGCAAGCTTTGCCTGCATTTCCTTGATGTTTGCCTTTTTGGCACGGTATAGATTTTTCAAACGGGCATCCGGAGCTTCGAGAAGCCCGTGAGCAAGATGCACCACTCCCAGATAGGAATGGGACTTCTTGTCCATCAGTTCCTGCGCTTTGGCAAGAACCTTTTCCGAATCATTCGTAAAATCAGCCATTTTTACCTCCTTGCCGGAGCTATTCCGGCAGGCTTTATTTTTGTCGTTTTCCTAAAAGCAAAATGTGTGCCATTCTAAAAAAGGCTTAAATTTCTTAAATTTCGCCACTTTTCTGTATTGCGTTTTATTTTGAAACGGTCGTTATCCGCTTTGTTTTGGAAAGGAATGGCAAAAACAAAATTCTTGCCTTTTTTACTCGGAATCATCGTCTAACTTGGAGTATTTTTCTAGATTTCACTAGGTCTAATTAACAAACGGCGCCTAAAAAACGCCACAACAATCAATCAGAGGTAAAAAAATGGCAGTTTCTTACAAGGAACTCGGCTTGGTCAACACCAAGGAAATGTTTGCTAAGGCCGTCAAGGGTGGCTACGCTATCCCGGCTTTCAACTTCAACACCATGGAACAGATGCAGGCCATCGTGCAAGCCGCCGTTGAAACCAAGTCTCCGGTGATCATGCAGGTCTCTAAGGGTGCTCGTAACTACGCTAACGGCACCATCCTCCGCTACATGGCTCAGGGTGCTGTTGAATATGCCAAGGAACTCGGCTGCGCAAATCCGCAGATCGTGCTCCACCTCGACCACGGCGACTCTTTCGAACTCTGCAAGGACTGCATCGACAACGGTTTCTCTTCCGTGATGATCGACGGTTCTGCTCTTCCGTACGAAGAAAACATCGCCCTCTCCAAGAAGGTTGTTGAATACGCTCACGCTCACGATGTGACCGTCGAAGCTGAACTCGGCGTGCTCGCCGGTGTTGAAGACGAAGTGGCTTCTGAAGTTTCTCACTACACGAAGCCGGAAGAAGTGATCGACTTCTCTACCCGTACCGGTTGCGACTCCCTCGCTATCTCCATCGGTACTTCTCACGGTGCTTACAAGTTCAAGCCGGAACAGTGCACTCGCAATGCTCAGGGCAAGCTCGTTCCGCCTCCTCTCGCATTCGACGTTCTCCACGAAATCGAAAAGAAGCTCCCGGGCTTCCCGATCGTTCTCCATGGTTCTTCTTCTGTCCCGCAGGACGAAGTCGACACCATCAACGCCCACGGCGGCCGTCTCCCGGACGCAGTTGGCATTCCTGAAGAACAGCTCCGCGAAGCTTCCCGCTCCGCTGTCTGCAAGATCAACATCGACTCTGACAGCCGTCTCGCTATGACTGCCGCAATCCGTAAGTATTTCGACGAACATCCGGAACACTTCGACCCGCGTCAGTACCTGAAGCCGGCTCGTGAAAACATGAAGAAGATGTACATCCACAAGATCGTGAATGTGCTCGGCTCCGACAACAAGCTTTAATCGAGTCTTGTCGTCCTAATGGTTGCAAAACCTGGGACTTAGCGAAAAGCTTAAAAACCGCACGGTGTATGCCGCGCGGTTTTTTGTATATAAATTCAGAATGTTCCCATTTTATACTTTATCAGTAAAGAGCAGGAATTTTCTATGGATGATGTGAAAAAAATTTGCCCCCATTGCGGCGCCGAGCTGAAAGACGACGCCACGTTCTGCCCCCATTGCGGAAGCGACAAGGATACCGGCTGGAAGGAAGGCGCGGAGTCCGCGGACCTGGAACTTCCCGATTACGATGAAATCGTCGAGAATGAATTTGGCCAAAAGAAAAAAAATTCTTCTCGGATTGCGTCGGCAATTATCGGCGGAATTTTAGCCGTTGTTTTGTTGATCGTGTTTACCGGGATCGTCTAAACACGAAAATTCATTCTATTTGAGCGTAAAGGCGCATTAGAGCGTCTTTTTTAATTCGGCAACTACAGATTCCGCCCTTTCGAAATCAAAGTCTTCTACAGCGGTTTTGAGCTGTTTAATGAGGTTCATCCGTTCTTCATCGTAGCGGATGTGTTCAATTAGCTGTAAAGCGGCTCGACAGCCTGCAGGAACTGCATCCTGAATCGACGGTTCGATGGTTTTAAGCATTTTCTGCAACTTTGCCATCGCTTTCGGATCTTCTACAAGCTTTTCTTCACGCTCTCCAAGGGCTTCTGCCGCAAGCGGAATCGCTTTACGCAAGCGTTCGATCAGCTTTTGAAGCAGGTCGGTGAGCTTTGCCCACGGAGTAAGCGGAAGTTCCTCTTTTTTCGAAGTAATCGTGTATTCCAGTTTCGCGGAGTGTTCCTGCAGCTGCATACAGCCAATGGTCCCTGCAATACCTTTTAAGGTATGTGCCATACGGGCCGCAGAGATAAAGTCTTCCGCTTGGATGAATGCCTGGATTTTGGCAATATAGCCGTCAAAATCATCGACAAAGCGACGGATCACTTTTAGATAAATCGCCTTGCTGCCTGCGGAACGGTACAGCCCGAGTTCCGCATCAAAGTTCGGAATTTTGTCAAAGGCGACAAGGAACGGATCTTTGGTAATGCTGACATCTCCCTTGAGCGATTCCAAGGAAGTCTTGTCGTTCACCTGTTCAAGCCAATTCGAAAGTTCTCCGTAAAATTCTTTCGGGTCGATCGGTTTTGTGATATGAGCGTTTAAGCCTGCTGCAAGACTTTTTTCCTTATCTCCGCGCAAAGCTCGTGCGCTCATGGCGATAATCGGCAGGGAATTCTTTTTAGAGTCTTGTAATGCACGGATCTGCTTAGTAGCTTCGAAGCCATCCATCACAGGCATCTGTAGGTCCATTAGAATCAAGGAGTAATCGTTCTTTTGAACAGCGGCCACACCTTCTTCGCCGTTGTTTGCAATGTCGGTCATGAGCCCGACGCGGTTCAAAAGTTCAATCGCGAGTTCTTGGTTCAGGGCGTTATCTTCAACGAGCAAAATTTTGGCCGGCTTAAAGTGAAAATTCTTTTGAGCTTTGGCTTTTTGATTCTTGCTTTCTTCGACGACGCGAAGCCCGAGGGCTTCTTCCAAGGTCTTCTGCAGGTCTTCGACAAGGAAAGGCTTTGGCAGGTAACGCTTGAAACCCGTTTCAATCGCTTCTTTCAAATGTGCTTCATCGTTCAGTTTGGAAATGGCGACCAGCGGTGGAACATCCAATTCAGAATTTTGCATCTGTTTCACCAAGGCGACAGCCCCGATTTCGGTCAGCGTCCAGGCGAGAACAATCGCGTCATAAGGATTATCCTTACTGGACTTGAATAGATCGAAGGCTTTTTCTGCGGAATTTGCAAAGTCCGCTTGCACGTGCATCGTCTTAGCCATTTTTTCAAGAATCGAAAGAGAGGCTTCATTGCTTTCGGCGATTAAAATGCGCTTATTCTGGAGAGGCGAAATTCCCTTCGAGACAGGACGATCCACAACGTCGAAGGTCGCGGTAAAAAAGAAGTCGCTTCCCTTCCCCGCTTCGCTCCTCACCTGCAGTTCACCGCCCATCAGTTCGACAAGAGAATGGGAAATGGCAAGGCCTAGGCCCGTTCCGCCGTACTTGCGGGTCGTGGAACAGTCTGCCTGCGAGAACATGTGGAAGAGCTTTCCAGACTGTTCTGGAGTCATGCCGATACCCGAGTCGCTGACACAGGTGTAAATTGTCGCCTTAGAATTTTCGAGCTTCTTCAACTCCATCTTCAGCACAACTTGTCCTTTCTCCGTGAATTTTTCGGCATTGTTGATCAGGTTCGTCAAAATCTGCGAAAGGTGCAGTGGATCGCCGAAAATACGTTTCGGAATTCGTGAGTCGATATCGGCTAAAAGTTCAATCGGCTTACCGGTAATGCGCACCACCGCAATAGAGAGAACGTTCGAAATAGTTTCACGAATGGCAAATGGAATGTGTTCCATGTCTTGCTTTTTTGCTTCGATCTTCGAATAGTCAAGAACGTTATTGATAATGCCCAGGAGCGATTTTGCCGCATAAGAAATACGGCCTAGGTAATGTTCCTGTCGCGGAGAAAGATCGGTAGAAAGGGCGAGGTCCGACATACCGATAATCGCATTCATCGGCGTGCGGATTTCGTGACTCATGTTAGCAAGGAATTCGCTCTTCGCCTTGGTTGCATCCTTGGCTTCCTGTTCCGCTTTGATAATCGGCGTGATGTCCGTGATGAAGATTAGGTAGCCGATGCTGCTCAAATCCTTGGAGAGCAAAACGGTTCCTTGTCCGCGGCACCAGATCTGCGTTCCGTTACGCGTCGGAAGTTCAAAGTTTGCACTCCAGCGCGTTCCGTTTTCAATAGCGGCGAGAGGCATTTCCAAAATCTTCTGCGGAATGCCGATGTCGGTCAGTTCATCATAAGGCTTGCCGATCAATTCCGAGGTTTTTATATCCAAGACATCTTCAATCCGTTTGGACACGTAGGAAATTTTTAAATCACTGTCGAAAATGATAATCGTATTCTGCGACGACGCCATGATGGAATCCAGAATGGAATCCTTGCGGACCGCCGAGGTTTCATCGGAAACCAGGAACAGATAACGGACCGAAGCGTCGTCTTCAATCAAAAGGTTAAACGAAATGTTCAGCCAAACGATATGGCCGTCTTTTTGCTGCACCACGATCTGCGTCTGCCCAATTTCACTTGTCTGCGGCGCGGCCTGCTTTTGAGAATTCAAAACAAAGTCTTTGAATTCCGGATTTGGGATGATGTCCCAAAGATTTTTGCCTTGAAGGCTTTGCCAATCCGCATCTCCTGTAACGGTTGCAATACTCGAACTGGCACGCAGGACCTGGAATTGGTTATCCGTTAAAATCAGCGAAAAATATTTACTGCTGAGAATCGCATCGAAAAGGGTGCTCGAATTGACGCTGTCGGTAAGATCCTTGGAAATCATTCGACGAAAGAGAATCTTGCTCGCAATCGATGTAATGATCAGAAGGAATAGAATACAGCCTCCTGCAAAGACCATGAAGTTCCAACTTTTTTTGTTCAGGAGGGCTTCAGTTTTACTCTGCGGAATGATGTAAACGAGGTGCAACGGAACTTTATTTAGCGGCGCAATCATCGCCGTGTACTGTCGACCATGATCATCTTTGAATTGAAAACTGGATACCGCAGAACTGGCGAGCGAGTCGATGTTGTAATGTTCTTTCGCAGGCCTAAAAAGCGCGTAGATACTGTCGAGGGTAATTTCTCCGAGACTTGTCTGGTACGGGAAATAGGTGTAGATGCTGTCGGTTTCACTGTTGACGAGCATCGTGATTCCCCCGCTTTCCTTGGACAGCAGAGAAAAGGACGAACGAAAGTCGTTGACATCGATGTCTTCGGCGATGACGCCCTGAATACGGTTTCGATTTTTCCAGATAGGAAGGGAAATCGTTAAAACGCGGCGTTCTGCTCCGTAGTTGATGGTGGGGCCGGAATAAGCAAGACCCTTATTGCGGCTCGGTTCCAAATACCAAGACTTTGTTCTGAATTCAAAATGTTCGGGATCGCGTTTTAAATTGCGGGCGCTGACAAAATATCCATCTGCACCGCCGTAATAGATGTCAACGTTGTTCAGTTTTTTTTGTTCGGAAAGGAGAGTCGATCTTAAATTGGACGGAAGACTGTGAGCGATACGCTTGTGAAATTTAGTAAAAGGGGCCGTATAAGTGTTGATCTTCTGTTCAAAGGATTGAGAAATCTGCTGCAAGGTTTTGCTCGATTCCTTATAGGCCGTTTCGAATAAAAAGGACCGCATATAGGAAGTAAAAGCGATGAAGCAGAGAATCATCGCTATCAACGTAGGCAGAGTATAAACCCAAATGATGCGAGAACTGAGCTCGCGCTTTCTCTTTCCTTGACCCATTACTCTCCAAACGACTTATAAATTTTAGGGAGTTCATTCTCGAAAGTGTCAAAGGCTTTGACAACGTCGGGATCAAAATGCTTTCCGCTTCCTTCGTGAATAATGCGGAGAGATTCTTCATGAGGAATCGCATCTTTATAGACACGTTTAGAAACGAGAGCATCGTAAACATCGGCAACTGCCATGATGCGGGCGCAGAGAGGAATTTCTTTTCCAGAAATTCCAGTCGGATAACCCGAACCGTCCCATTTTTCATGATGAAATTTGGCAATGTTTGCCGCAATCACGACCATCGGATTGTTATTCAGTTCCTGCGTTGCAGAAAGAAGAACCTGATAGCCGAGAATGGTATGCTTCTTCATTTGTTCGCGCTCCGCATCGGTCAGCGGACCAGGCTTACGAAGAATGCCGTCAGTAATACCGACCTTGCCGATATCGTGGAGCGGAGCCGCGATCGCATATTCGTCGACGATTTCTTCGTTCGGAAGCTCTGCCTTGAATTCGTCCATTTGACTCATCGCATGCGCGAGTTTTCGCACCACGAGCTGAGTTCTGCGCAAATGCGTTCCCGTTTCATTGTCGCGGAATTCTGCAAGGGCGCCCAAACTGGTGAGCATCACCTGCAACGTCTTTTGCAAATCTGTGGTTTTTTGTGACAGTTCACTTGTGCGTTCAGCGACAAGATCCGAAAGATGATCGCGATAAAATTTACGCTCCAGCTGATTGCGGATGCGCAGTTTTAAAAGACCTTGGTTGAAAGGTTTTGCGATGTAATCGTCCGCTCCTAGGGAAAGCCCCTTCATTTCGCTTTCGCTTTCGGCTTGGGCGGTCAAGAAAATAACTGGGACATCTTTGCAACTCGGAATTTCCCGTAAGCGACGGAAGGTTTCATAACCGTCCATTTCGGGCATCATCACGTCGAGCAGAATCAAATCAGGAACACTACGCTTGACAAGCTCCAATGCTCTTTTTCCGCTGAGTGCGACATGAATGCTATAATTTTCCTGTGCGAGTGCCCCTTCCAACACCTCGATGTTTGGCTTGGTATCGTCAACAACTAGAATTTGAGGCATCCGTTCTTCCATATAAGAATAATCTATTCTGTTTTATCCGATTTGAACAAAAAAGCACAAAAAGATTGTTCTAATATGGAATATATGATGTTGGACTATAGGTCTTTAATGACCATGATGCCGCTGCGTTCGATCTTTGGGAACGGCTGCATGCCTTCACCGCCCTTACCCTTGTCGAGAATATCCAACAGTTCTCCCGAAGAAGAGTACAGATGGAGTTCCCATGGACCAGCCGGAGCGTTAAAGTAACCGGAATTCTTCTGCACGTTGCGCTGGAAGCTACAGTTGAGACGGTCCGTCACGCTACGCGCCTGTACAAGGGAAACGTCCGAAAGCGTCCAACCGACCGGGCTTGCGCCCATGTCGAAAACCAGGACCGCATTTTCGTCCGTCGGCTCCTTCATCGTGAACTTCCAGCTAAAGTCCTGCCAGCTGGTAGAAAGGTCGAGGAAACGTCCGTTGGCATACGGTACATATTCCGTTGTCGCACGCTTGATGTCTACATTCAATGTACGCGGTTTGTCTGCCTTGGCGCGCATGCTGAAAACGTAGGTAATCCCGTTGCGAAGCGGCAAAGACTGCTTGAACTGCAAATTCCAAGTTTCTTTTCCTGCTTCCTGAATCGAGAAGTGCAACGTGCCGTTCTGGATGTCTGTTTTCGCTTTGCCGCCCCAAAAGTCTGCGGTCCAGTTTTCAAGACCATCCGAGAAGTCGCTGTTGCTGACCAGATTGCGACCGCGGTCCAAAATGCCCGTGCTGAAATCTTCGTTCTGGATAAAGTTCGGAATCACGCTCGTATTCTGAATGCCGAGCGGACTGTCGACGCAAACTTCCTTGCCCCAGCTGACGAGAGTGTTGTAAGAGCTATGGGTCGTCATGTCCATTTCCGGACTGTCAAGGTTGCCCGGGCCCCAGCTCCAAGCAAGCCATCCGATGTCTAAACGTTCCGCTTCCGCCATAATGAATTTGTACGGAATTTCGCGGGCGCCGTTTACAGCGACCGGTGCAAATTCACCGATCATCAGCGGAATGTTCTTTTCAACGGATTCTTCAAGAACGCCCGTGACGCGATCCTGAACAGTTTCATATCCTGTCGCTTTCGGATCGTGTAGTTCGGACGGCCACCACATGTGGATGTCAAAAATCAAATTGTGTTCCGGGTCAACCGAAAGGAGCCTTTCGCCCTGGCCCAAAATGTTGTTCGGATTCTTTCCCCAGTCATCGGCGTCGATAATCAGCGGAACGCGAATGCCTGCGGCACGCATACGGGTAACTGCCGAAGAATAGGCTTCAAAGAATTCTTCCCCGCTCTCGATTTCACCGCCGACTTCGTTGCCGATATTCACCAAAAGATATTCCTGGTGATTGCGAATCAGTTGCAGGGATTCTTCGCGAGTCCAGTAATTGACGAGTTCCGGCAAACGATTCCAACGACCCGTAGCGTCGTGAAGTTCTACAATAGGAATCATGCCGTTCGTGATGCTTTCATCGACCAAGCGGTACAGATCCGCGATTCGACCATGCATGTTCCAAACGATACGGACGCAGTTCGCACCCGTCTTTGCAATTTCAGGAATGGATTTTCCTTCGCGATCCGTCCAGATGAACATGTGGTTGATGCCGCGCAGAATAACCTTTTCGTTATCCTTCGTATAAAGAAAACGCCCTTGAACAAAAAATCCCGGTTTCGAATTGCTGACCTGTTCCATTGGTAACCTTCAAATAGAAATGATTTCCCTCTCAAAATAAGAAAATAAACAAAAGGCAAGGTAAAATTCCCTTGCCTTTTGTGTAAAACTTAGCTGCAAATCCACTTAGTTCTGCGAACGGGTGTCGAATGCGTACTTTTCTTTGTAGTAGCTGAGCATTTCGTCCGCATTGCGGAAAGCACCGCTGCGAACGGCGCTGCGCACTTCAGGATCGGTGCGTACCATCTTGCGAAGACGGGAATCCACGTCGCGGAAGAAAAGGTCGTTCGAAGCCTGGTCAATATTCTGCTGATTGTAGTTCAAGTGGTAACGGCGTTCAAGCATTTGGAACAATTCCGTCTGGCACTGATTTTCAGGAGGATTCTTTGCGAGAATCGGTTCGTAGCACTGGGAAATGTATGACTTCTTCAGGTCCACGATCATATTGTCGATTTTCGGGATGTTACGGCTAGTGTCGTTGTGCGTTGCAACTTCTGCAGTAGGTATACGGGTAGACGAACAGGCTGCTGCGAAAATAGCCAAACTAGCAATAGCGAGTGAACGAATTGTCATGAATACTCCTCTTGTATCACTTTCCCAGCCGCATGTAAAGTTACCAAATTCCCCGCCAAAAGTAAGGGTAAATTTGTAATATTTCACTTACTCCTTCTGGATAGAGAAGTACCAAGTGATTGGGTTCACAATTGTATATCGGATATTTCCTAAGCGCTTTTTGCCGTTTTTGTTGACAAAGCCTGTCACTAGGTGAACATGCGGTCCTGTCGTATGGCCCGTTGTGCCTACCGTTGCAACAGGATCCCCTTGCATCACATTTTGTCCATCTAGATACAAAAGCTGATCGCAGTGCATAAAAAGCACTACGTGCTTCTTGTCTGCGATTCCGATGACGATACCTCCGCGTTCATCTTGGAATGTCCAAGCCTTTCCGCTGAAAGGCGCGAGAATACGTGCGCCAGAACGGCTTGCAACGTCCCATGCCGGATGCAAACGGACGCCGGGAGTCGCTTTCGGGTGATAGAGTTCCGTCACATAGGCGACAGAATCGGCGATCATCTTGGTGAAATATTTCCAAGCCGGAGCAATGGAATCGTAAGACGGATTCGTGATGTTATCTGGAATAGAAAAACGGATCGAAGTCCCTTGTGGCGGAATATGCAGACGATCCTTTTTCCAGGAATCCTTGGAAAATCCGTTCTTGTCCAATGTCTCGCTCACATAAGAACCTAAGGTGGATTCATTTGTGACAACTGCGGTAAAGCGGCCTACCGCATAACGGGCGATGCGTTCAAAGGATTCCGTCCCGTTGAAGGTGTAATCAAAATAAGGCGCATCCGAATACATCGCCATTTCCGACTTCATATTGCGCATCATCGAAGGCAGCGAAACGAGCTTAGACGGCACCACAAAAGGGATGATCACCGCAATGACGCACAAAGGAATAAAGAATTTACGGAAAAGTTTTGGAAATCCGACGAGCTTATTTTCGCGCAGAATACGAATCTCTAGAAGCGCTTGAAAAGTCGATGCTGCTGTTTTCGGGCTTGCTTCTACATCTTCTGCCGAAAGGAACGGCTTAATGATGGATTTCGCAATGTGATCTTTTAAGTAGCGGAACTTTTTCTGCTGAGGCTTGGGGGCGATCCACCAGAAAAAGCTCGGGTCAAAAGGACCCAAGGCGTCTAAGTCAGAAAGAACCTCGGAGTCTATCCCTTCTCCGTTTGCAGACAAAAGAATCGTCATGCGCATAGAGCACAAGAGCTTGCCCGCTTCTTCGTCGATTCCTTTTTTGAAAAGGACAAAAATCGTTTTGACACCTGTGGCCTGTTTTTCCCGGAGCTTCAGCAGAAAATTTCGCGCGGAGCCTTCGATCGAAGAATATTCGACAAAAAGAAAAGGCGCATTCCCGCACAGGGAATGCGCAAACTCTTCTAACGATTTTTGGACATTGCAAGACTTCGAAGCGATGATTCCGATGAAAGAACCTCGGGCAATCAGCGAATCGAGAACCTTGCGTTGCATGTACCCGAAAAATTAGACAGCGGCCGTCTTCTTGGTCGGAACCTTGCAAGCACAACGCGGATAGCTGTGCATCTGAGGGGGAGCGGCAACGAACTTGTCGATCAATGTGTAAAGTTCTTCGGAAGAAGCGTTCGGCGTAACGATCATTTCCTGACCGCGGAGTGCGCTACGGCCCTTGAGCGGTTCAAAACGTCGTGCGCGGCTCACAACAGCGAGCGGAACGGTTTCGAGAACTGGAAGCAGTCCAAAATAACGGAACAAGCTGAAGTTCTTCTGCCAGGTGAAGCGTTCAACGAGAAGACCAAAGGTGTTCTCCGGGAAGCCCTTTGCTTGCAGGAATGCTTCACCAGACATGGTTACCAGTTCGTGATTTGTGGGAAAGTTATTGACGAAAGCGGCATAATCACCCTTGAGGTAAATGTCGTCGCAAAGGAAAACAAATTTCATAGAAGTCCCATTGTTGAACAAATTTTTGCTTAAAATAGATAAAATTCGCTTTTTTGTCATCGAAAAGCGGATTTGGAGGTCTTTCCTCATTTTTTCTTAGCAAGTTTTTTTGCTGAAATGAAATTCGGCAGCACACCCCCACTCTTTGTAATTTGTTGTAGCTCAATGACTTAAATCTAAAAATATGCGAAATTTTTAAAAATTTCGCTATTTTGTGTCATTTTTTTGTCTAGAAATTGTGAATTTTCTTCAAAGAAATCAGTCCATATTTCGTAATAAAAACTTTATATTTGGTGATGTCCATCACCTTTGGCTTTTGGGGTCTAAATGTGGTGAATCGGATGTGTAGTGGTTATGACGGGTCGGACCGCCCCCTGTGGTCGGATTTCGTCATGGATTGATCTTATTGGAGATCGTAAATGAGTCAAAAGAAATCAGTATCTGTATTGTTTTTAACAGCTGCAATGTTTGCTAGCGGTGCGTTTGCTCAAGACGCCCCACAGGAAGCACCGCAGGCTTCTGAAAATAATCCCCCATCCCTGAATGGTATTCCGGGCGAATCAATTCAAGAAGGCGGCCAATTCGCTCCAATCAAGTTGGATGAATATGTCAGCGATCCTGAAGAAGCTCCTGCCGCGCTGAACTGGAAGATTACTGGCAATAAGAACCTGGTAGTGAAAGAAGATAAGCACGTGGTAACAATCCAGACTCCGAACCAGTATTGGAACGGTTCTGAAGACATCACGTTCACTGTTACAGATTCTAAGGGTGCTTCGAGCTCTGAAACCGTGAATTTCACAGTCGAATCGGTGAACAATCCGCCGGTCGTTTCGAAGATCCCTGACCAAACGATTGACGAAGGCAAAAAGTTTGCCCCGATTAAGCTCGACAACTATGTCGAAGACGTCGATCATCCGAAGGATCAGATCGCATGGGAATATGAACTGACCCCGATCGCAAAGGAACAGGCTGAAGGCGAACTCTCCGTCGAAATTTCGAAGGACCGCATCGCAAACGTCGTCGTTCCAGACACGAACTGGTATGGTGCTTATAAGATTACGTTCATTGCGACTGATGGCGAATACGCTTCCGCCAAGACCGATGCAAACTTCACGGTCAATTCGATCAATGACGCACCGATCGTTCAGAAGGCTCCGGATCAGACGATCCAAGAAAAGGAACAGTTTGAACCGATCAACCTTTCCGACCTCGTCAGCGATGTCGATGATGATGTTTCAAAGATCAAGTGGTCTGTTTCTGGCGGTAAGGAACTCAAGGTCAAGATCGATAAGTACAACGTGGCTGAAGTCATCATTCCGAACGAAAACTGGAATGGCCCGACCGAAACGTTCGAATTCAAGGCAACCGATCCGAAGGGTGCTTCTGCAAGCTTCACGACTTCTTTCACGGTGAAGTCTGTGAACGACGCTCCGGAATTCGTCGATATGATTCCGGACCAAACGATCATGGAAAAGCAACAGTTCCAGCCGATCGATCTTAGCAAGTATGTCAAGGATATCGACCACAAGTTCGAACAACTGAAGTGGGAATTCTCTGGCAATAAGGATCTCAAGGTCCAGCTTGCAGGTAAGAATGCAAAGATTTTGATTCCGAATGCTCTTTGGAATGGCTCCGAAACGATCAACTTCAAGGTCACGGATCCAGAAGGAGCAAGTGCTGAGGCTCAGGCAAACTTCACTGTCGAATCTGTGAATGACGTTCCGCAGTTCGTGAAGCAGATCCCGGCTCAGACGATTGACGAAAAGAATCAGTTCGCACAAATTAACCTCAACGACTTTGTCAAGGATGATGACCACAAAAAGGAAGAACTTTCCTGGGAAGTCGAAGTGAAGAGCGTCGGCAAAGAACATCCGACTGGTCCGCTCTTTGTGAATATCGACGAAAAGCATGTCGCCAAGGTTGAGATTCCGGACCCATACTGGAACGGCGCCGCTGTCGCAACGTTCAAGGTAATTGACCCGGAAGGCGCAGAAGCAAAGCAGGAAGTGAAGCTCACTGTCCGCTCCATCAATGATCTCCCGGTCTTCAAGAAGATTCCGGACCAAACGATCGACGAAAAGGCAATGTTCGACGGCTTTGCTCTCGACGATTACCTCTCTGATGCAGACCATGATCTTTCTCAGTTGAAGATTACCGTTTCCGGCAACAAGGAATTGAAGGTCAATGTGGACAACAATCGCATGGTCTCCATCCAGACTCCGGACATCAACTGGAACGGTTCTGAAACTGTGACATTCACCGCTACCGATCCGGATAATGGCAAGGCTTCTACTTCTGTCAAGTTCACGGTGAACTCTATCAATGACCCTCCGGTCATGAAAGACATCCCGTCTCAGACGATCAAGGAAAAGGAAGAATTCAAGCCTATCGAACTCGATAAATTCGTAAGCGACCTCGACCACCCGGCTAACAAGCTCAAGTGGACGATCTCTGGCAATAAGGACATCAAGGTTACCCTCGATGCAAACCGTAAGGCTTCCTTCAAACTCCCGAGCATGAACTGGCACGGTTCTGAAGCAATCACCTTCAAGGTAACGGATCCGGAAGGCGCTTCGAATGAACGCACCGTCAACTTTACCGTGGAATCGGTGAACGACGCTCCGGAATTCGTAAAGAAGATCCAAAATCAGACAATCAAGGAAAAGACTCAGTTCAAGACCATTAACTTGGGTGAAATGGTCAAGGATGCTGACCACAAGCTTTCTGATCTCAATGTGGCTGTCGAAGTGAAGCCGGCTCCGGGCGTGAAGAATACGCAGGGTGATCTCCAGGTGAATCTCGATGCAAAGCTTGTTGCAACGATTGCAATTCCGAACAAGTATTGGAACGGTGCAAACGTCGTGACCTTTACAGTCACGGATCCGGAAGGTGCTAAGGCCTCCGAAACGGCAACCTTCACGGTGGAATCCGTGAACGACGCTCCGGTTCTGCAGGAAATCAAGTCTCAAACGATTAATGAAAAGGCTCAGTTCGCTCCGATCAACCTCGCCGAACTCGTTACCGATGCAGACCATGCCTTCGATAAGCTCAAGTGGACGATCACCGGCAATAAGGATCTCAAGGTCAATATCGACAAGGCTGGCACAGCAACGATCGCAATTCCGAACCAGCTCTGGAACGGTACCGAAAAGATCACCTTCACGGTAACGGACCCGGAAGGCGCTTTGGCGAAGCAGACCGCAGTCTTTACGGTAAAATCCATCAACGATCCTCCGGTGATGAAGGACATTCCGTCTCAGACGATCAAGGAAAAAGGCCAGTTCAAGTCGATTAAACTTGACGACTACGTTAAGGATCTCGACCATCCGAATAACAAGCTCAAATGGAACATCACAGGTAATAAGGATCTCAAGTTCAAGATTGACGCGCAGCGTGAATTCTCTGTGGTGATCCCGAACAAGTACTGGCACGGTTCTGAAACTGTCCTCTTCGAAGTTGTGGACCCAGAAGGTGCTAAGGATTCTCGCAATGTGACCTTCACGGTGGAATCTGTGAACGACGCTCCGGAATTCGTAAAGAAGATCAACGATCAAACGATCGACGAAAAGAAGCAGTTTGCTCCGATCAACCTCACTGAAATCGTGAAGGATCCGGATCACAAAATTCAGGATCTCACTTGGGCTTTCAATGTCAAGGGTGCAAAGAATGGTTTGACGGTTCAGGTAGATCCGAAGACTCTCGTCGCTACAGTGGTTGCACCGGATAAGTATTGGAATGGTTCGAATGAAATCGAATTCGTCGTGACGGATCCGGAAGGCGGCAAAGCTTCCCAGACAGCAACCTTCACGGTGAAGTCAATCAACGATGCTCCGGTTCTTGCAAAGATCAATGACCAGATCATTGTCGAAAAGGAAGAATTCAAGGATATCAACCTTGCAGAACTTGTGAAGGATCCAGACGATTCCTTCAAGTCTCTCAAGTGGACGATTACCGGCAATAAGGATTTGAAGATCTCTATCTCAAAGGATGGCGTAGCTTCGATTAAGACCCCAAACAAGCTTTGGAATGGTTCTGAAAAGGTGACCTTCATGGTGACCGATCCGGCCGGTGCTTCTGCTCGTCAAATGGTTCAGTTCACGGCAAAGTCTGTGAACGATCCACCGGTGATGAAAGATATTCCGAACCAGACAATCAAGGAAAAACAGGAATTCAAGGAAATCGAATTGGATGACTTCGTGTCCGATCTCGACCATCCGAAGAACAAGCTCAAGTGGGATATTAAGGGCAATAAGGTTCTCAAGTTTGCCATGACCCCGAGCCACAAGGTTTCGATCAAGACTCCGAACAACTACTGGTACGGCAAGGAAACCGTGACCTTCACGGTGATGGATCCGGAAGGCGCTAAGGATTCCCGTACGGTGACCTTCGAAGTGATTTCTGTAAATGATCCTCCGGTCTTTGTGCGCGAAATCAAGGATCAAACCATTGATGAAAAGAAGCAGTTCGCTCCGATCAAGCTTGACGATATGATCAAGGATCCGGACCACAAGCTGAACACGATCCAGTGGAGCTACAAGGTTTCTAAGGTGAATGCACAGCCAGCTTCGAAGAAGAAGGGCAAGAAGGCTGCAGATGAAGAAGTTTCTTCTGCAGATGGCTTGACGGTAAATATCGACAAGAATCATGTCGCAAAGATTGTGATTCCGAACACGTACTGGAACGGTGCTGCGAAGATTACCTTCACGGCAACGGACCCGGAAGGCGCAAAGGCCAGCTCTTCTGCAACCTTCACAGTTCGCTCGATCAACGATATCCCGGTGATTTCGGCTAACGCACCGAAGGGTGAAACGATCCGCGAAGGTGGCACGTTCCAGACGATCGACCTCTCTACTCTCGCTACGGACGCAGACCACTCTGCAAAGCAGCTCAAGTGGAGCTTCCATGGAAATCGTCAGCTCATGGTGACTTTGAACAAGGACAACACCGTTCAGGTGAAGGTCCCGAATTCTCAGTGGCACGGCAAGGAAACGATTACCTTCACGGTAACCGACCCGGAAGGTGGCAAGGCTTCTCATAAAATGGACTTCGTCGTGACGGAAGTGAACGATCCTCCTGTGCTTTCTAAGATTCCGAACCAGAAGATTAAAGAAAAGGAAACCTTCAAGCCAATCGCTCTTGACGAATACGTGAAGGATCCGGACAACAAGCCGTCTGAAATGACGTGGAAGGTCTCTGGCAACAAGAACCTGAAGGCAGAAATCACCTCTGCAAGAAAGCTTGTTATCATAGCTCCGAACAAGTACTTCTGGTGCAAGCCGGAAACGTTGACTCTCACGGTCACGGATTCGAAGGGTGCATCCGCATCCACGATGGTAACCTTCGAAATCACCTCGGTGAACGACGCTCCGGTTCTGAAGGATATTCCGAGCCAGACCATCAAGGAAAAAGCTCAGTTCAAGGATATTCCGCTAGACAACTATGTGCATGATCCAGACCATCGCAAGAATCAGTTGATTTGGACTGCAGTCGTGCAGAACGTCGAAGCCCCAGCCCCAGCTCCGAAGAAGAAAGGAAAGAAGGGTAAGAACGCTAAGAAGGAAGAACCGAAAGCCGACGAAAAGAAGGTCGACGACTTGACCGTGACGATTGACGACAAACACGTCGCTCATATCGCAGTGCCAAACAAGTACTGGAACGGTAAGCGTACGGTGACCTTCACTGTGGCAGACCCGGAAGGCGCCAAGGATTCCAAGACAATCCATCTCGAAGTTCTCTCGGTAAACGATCCTCCGACCTTCAGCAAGATTTCTGATCAAACGATCAAGGAAAAGGAACACTTCGCTCCGATAAGCCTTCTCGACTTTGTGAAGGATTCGGATCATCCGAAGTCCGCTCTGACCTTCGAAGTTTCTCAACCGCGTAGTCTTAAGGCTTCTATCAATAAGAAGAATCAGCTCGTGGTAACGACTCCGGACAAGTACTGGAATGGCTCTGAAAAGATCAATATCACGGTTCGCGATCCGGAAGGTGGACGTGACGCCCAACAGGTTACTTTCACGGTTACCCCGGTGAACGATCCTCCTGTGCTCAAGGCTATCCCAAATCAGACGATTAAGGAAAAGGAACGCTTTGCTCCGATCGATCTCTCGAAGTACGTGAGCGACCCGGATAACCGTCCAAATGAAATCAACTGGATTGTCTCCGGCAACAAGGCTCTCAAGTTTGACATCCGCGGTTCTCGCGTGAACATCACGACTCCGGATGAATTCTGGAATGGTACGGAAACCGTCGTCTTCACGGCGAAGGATCCGGCAGGCGCTGGTGCAAGTGTGAAGAGTACGTTCAAGGTGATTCCGGTGAACGATCCGCCGCACTTCAACAAGCTCCCGGTTCAGCAAATCAAGGAAAAGAACCAGTTCTCTCCAATCGATCTCACGAAGCTCGTCGTGGATCCGGATAATGACGCATCTGAACTCCGCTGGTCTATCGATGACGGCGAACCGGCTCAGAAGAACAAGCGTGGCCGCATGGGTAAGGCAAAACACCCGACCGTGAAGCACCCGCTCTCTTACAGTCTCTCTGACGCAGGCATCTTGACCGTGACGATTCCGAATAAGTATTGGAACGGCAAGGACCAGGTGAAGGTCAACGCTTACGATCCGGCTGGAGAAAAGGCTTCCCTCGACATCCAGTTCGTGGTGACACCGGTGAATGATCCTCCAGAACTTTCCAAAATTCCGGATATGGTGACGAATGAAGGCAAGAAGTTCGCTTCGATCAAGCTCGACAAGTATGTGAATGATCCGGACCACAAGCCGAATGAACTCCGCTGGTCGATTTCTGGCAACCGTCATCTCGAAGTGATGATCAATGGAAGTCGCGAAGCTATCGTCCGCCCGAGCCGTGCAGACTGGTATGGCAAGGAAACCATCACATTCATCGTGAAGGATCCGGCTGGCGCAATGGCAAAAATCCCGGTGAACTTCGAAGTGAAGCATGTGAATGCGGTTCCGGAAATCCGTCCGATTCACGATGTGACGATACGCGAAGACGCGAACAAGGGTGTTCTCACAACGCTCAAGCTCGATCAGTTCGTGCGCGACCGCGACCATAGCTTCAACGAACTCAAGTGGACGATCACGGGGAACAAGAAGCTCATTGTCGAACACGACAAGGCGCGTAACATTGTGACGATCAAGCAGCCATATGAACACTGGAATGGTGCTCCGGAAACGCTCACCTTTACGGTGGCGGACCCGGAAGGCGCTACCGCTAAGACCTCTGCGAAGTTTACCGTTATTCCGGTGAACGATCCTCCGGTCGCGATCTCCAAGTCTTACCAGACAAAGGAAGGCGAAGCCCTGAAGGTGAGCGCTAAGGAAGGCCTCCTGGAAGGCGCGTTCGACCCAGATGGCAAGCTGGACGCTCGTGTCTCTCTCGTTCGTCGTCCGCAGAACGGTAATGTCGAAATCAATGAAAAGGATGGTTCCTTCGTGTACAAGCCGAACAAGGGCTTCTACGGCCTCGATGAATTCGGCTTCAAACTCACGGATAAGGAAGGCGCTTCCTCTAAGGTGGAAACCGCTGAAATCAACGTGAACTTCAAGATGAAGGACGTCCGCAATTCCGATAACGAAGCGCCGAAGTCTTCTTCCTCGAGTGCGAAGAAGGGCAACAAGCGTCGCCGTTAATCGGTCTTGATTCTCTTTGAAAAAGCCTCCCCCCATTCGGGGAGGTTTTTTGTATGCAAACCTTTTCTTTCGCGGAAAAGCTTTTTTATTTATATTTCATACAAAATGTGAGGAATTCTCTATGAAAAAATCTTTTGTTCTCGCTGGGATGATATCGATTTCCATGTTCTTGGGCGCATGCTCTTCAGAAAGCAACAGTGGTTCCAAGTCTCTCGCTGAAAAGTGCGAAAAGGGCGTTACCGAAAGTTGCCTTGAAGGGGCTACTTGGAGCATGAACGCCTTTTACACGATCAATGAAGGCAATACCGCATATTCTGTCGTTAAGGAATTGAAGTCGGGCGGTGTCGCTTCCCCGTCGACCTTGACCTTTGAAGAAGACGGTTCCTTTACCCTGATCAATTCCAAATCCCTTTACCTGAACAGTGAAGGAACTTGCTTGGGTGAAGAAGAAGCTGGTACGTGGTCTGTTTCGGGTGGTCAGTTGACGATGAACTTCACCATGGGCTGCATGCTCGGCTCGATGGGCTACTCCTTTACGTCCACACCGACAATCATTGACCTGAATGGTTCTACTGCATTGAATCTGGGCGGTTCTTACATTTACAAGGATGCTCCGATTGCGGGCTACTCTTTGTATGAAGTTTTCACGGGTGTCGAAAGATAGTCTGCGATAAAATCGTAAAATCACAGCTCCCCTAGTTCGGGAGCTTTTTTGTTTGCTAAATTGGTGGCATTATGGAAATGGAAACACGTTATAATTGCGAAAGCAATTGAAGCCCGTTGGCATGACCAATGGAATAAATAATTATTAGTGTCCGGTAAAACTTTTTAATTCAACCTGAAATCTAACAAAAAAGGCGACTTCCGTTTCCGGGAGCCGCCGCTTTTGACTATAGTTTCTTTTGCACATAAAACAAATTCAAAAGCACTATGGAATGTAGAAA
>NZ_JALFIA010000003.1:0-25753 GCF_022776125.1 Hallerella sp.
CTCCCTTTTAAAGAGAAACGTTTTTTCATAAAGTGATTTTTCTCGCAGGTTGCGAGGTGTTTTGCATTTTGGCTAGCCGTTTCTCCTATATTTCCAACTCCCCACTACCTTCTGATTACTAGTCGCTAACCATGGTTCGACAAGCTCACCAACCAAGCAAATCGAGGTGGAATTTTATATATAAATCCCAAAAAAATCATTGGTGCAGACGCCACTAGGGTGAAATTTTACATCGCCGCCCCGTCTGCTGTCCTAGAAAGCCGGGCGGGAAAAGGCTCAGCTGGACATGCGGTTCGGACTCGTCCGGAGGGGCGAACGGCTTCTGAAGCCAGATGTCAAGCGGGGTGGAGCGAAACAGGTTGGGTCTGAGAGCCGTGACAAGCCGCAGCTCGCCGCATTCCCTGCCGTTCAGGCTCTGGAAAACGGCCTTCCTGTCGGAAACCAGGCCGTCAACGTCGGGAAGCACGTATTCCTCCTTGACCTCGTACGCCATGTTCTTCTTGAGCCGCGTGACGAACACGAGCTTCATGTCCGACATTTTCCGGAACAGGTCGAAACAGGCGTAGCCCCGGTCCATGAGCACTATCGAGCCCGGGAGCAGCTTCCACGCGAGATCGTCCAGCATCCTCCCGAATACGGAGGCGTCGTGCTCGCATCCCGACGTCACCTGCACGACGGAAGGTATCAGCCCGTCATGGTCTAGCAGCGTATGGGCCTTGGCCGCCCCTTTCCTGTGGTGGAACCTCGCCCAGTCGAAAAGCGACAGGCAGAGCGGTATGATGGTGGAATCGATGCTGAACACCTTCCTCTTCAGCCTGTTCGGCTTACGCTTGCCGTACAGTTTTTTCGAAAGCGCGGACGCATACGCCTCGAAGAACTCGCGGAATATCCCTGACGGACGGTGACCGAGGCAGTAGCCCAGATTCGAACGCGACGGGACCCGTTCGATGCCGAGGTTCGGCAGTGAACCGCCGATGGTCTCCAGAGTCTTGACAGTGGGCTTCAACGAGTCCGCCCTTGCAAGGCTTGCGAAAACCATGGTCGCAAGCAGGCTGCGGCAGGAAATTCCCTTGGCCCTACGATTTTTTTGTGTATATTTGGGCATATCGGTGTTTTTTTGCTAATAAAAATTCTAATAAAAACACCGACACTTTTTTTACATTGTCCCTAGCTGTTTAGGACAATTGTGAAACGGAATGAATTGTAGTGTCCTTCAAGTTATTGCCATTGCGTATGATCCAATTACCGATCGTTGGAAAGTTCCAACCTTTGGGTATGAGTTTATGATGTCAAAAGATTCTTCTGGATGGAATATCATTCAAAGGAACTCTATATCACATGGGTACTGAGAACTACCGCTACGACGTCGGAACAAAATCATCCACCCAACCGATTCGTCCTTCGCCGCCCACCAAAAAATTTTCCATATAAAGCTTAGCCGCCTGACAAGATTCCGGCAAGGATTTTCCAAGAGTCAGATTGGCGAGAATCGCCGCCGAAAGGGTGCAGCCTGTGCCGTGCTTATCGACTCCGACCAATCGGCGAGAGCTAAACTCGTAGCGTTTCCCCCGCCACCAAAGAATATCAACCGCCTCTTCGCCGGTCGCATGACCGCCCTTCAAAAGAACCGACGACGGGCAAAACGGAACAAAGCTTTCCCCCGAAATGGCAAATCCCAAATAGGCAAATTCCAAACGATTCGGAGTGATCAAATCGATTTGCGCCATGACCGCCCTGAATTTTTCCGCATCGGCTTCCGCAAAAAAACGAAATCCGGCGGATGCCGCCATAATGGGATCCCAAAGGATAAAGGTGTCCCGACTGTGGGAACGAATCCATTCGACAATAAGACGGAGCGTTTCCACATCGCGCACAAGCCCGATTTTGTAAAAGCGATATTCGCGTACTTCCCGCAACTTGTCCAGCTGTTCCAAAATGCGTTCGGCAGGAAGAAATCCCGGGCTTTCAAACGAACATTCATTCTGCACCGTCAGTGCGGAGCAAGCCGCGACGCCATAAACCCCAAAATCCCGCATCGCTTTGATGTCGGCAAGAATCCCAGCTCCAGCACTGCCATCAAAGCCCGCGACCGTTACCGCAAAATTCATTTTTGACATAAGCGTTTCCATGCGGAAACAGGATCCGCAAACTCCCAAATTCCCGAAACGATTGCCGCATTCCGCACTCCCGCCGGGATTTCCGTCGCATCGCAAAGTACAAAGCCGTTTTCGCCAGCATTTTCCGTTTTTTCGGGCAAAAGAAAAGTCGAGACTCTCGCTGAAATTTCCGCAGAAAGCTTAGGCAAATCTTCTATGGAGTGAAGCAAAATCCCAAGTGAAACGCCGGAGTTCCATACCGCTTTTTCATTTTGCAAAATCCATTCCAGTGGCTGTAAAATTCCGGCAAGCCCAAATTCCTGAGCGGCACTCGGAAAGCCGTACAAAAAAGTTTTCGCGCGAACCGATTCGGGAAGGGCGAGCAAAAAACGCCCCAAAGCCCGTTCGTCCATTCGCGGTTTCCGTACGTATAAATGCTCCATTCCCAAAGCGGAAATTTTTTCGATTAAATCGATTTCATCGACAAAACTTTCTTCGCTGCAAAACAGGGAGTAGCGCATGAAGATTATTCCTGCTTCGCAAGCTTTCCCGTCCGGACAAACTCCTGAATATCCCGAGAGATGCGCATGGAGCAGAATTTCGGTCCGCACATCGAGCAGAAATGCGATTCCTTGGCACCATTGCCCGGGAGCGTTTCATCGTGGAAATCCACTGCGCGGTCCGGGTCGAGCGAAAGCGCAAACTGGTCGTTCCAGCGAAAATCAAAGCGGGCGCGAGAAAGCGCGTCGTCGCGGAAGTGAGCCGCCGGATGCCCCTTGGCGAGGTCTGCCGCATGGGCTGCTAGTTTATACGTAACCACGCCTTCGCGGACGTCGTCTCTATCCGGGAGGCCCAAATGTTCCTTCGGAGTCACATAGCAGAGCATCGCCGTTCCGAACCAGCCGATCATCGCGGCACCAATTGCAGACGTAATGTGATCATAGCCCGGAGCGACATCCGTCGTGAGAGGTCCAAGCGTATAGAACGGCGCATTGTGGCACATCTGTTCCTGACGTTCCATATTTTCACGGATCTTGTGCATCGGCACGTGGCCCGGACCTTCGATCAAAACCTGAACGCCCTTTGCCCAAGCGATCTTCGTGAGTTCTCCGAGCGTGTCGAGTTCCGAGAACTGGGCTTCATCATTGGCATCCGCAGTCGAACCCGGACGCAACCCATCGCCCAAAGAAACGCAAACATCATACTTCGCAAGAATATCGCAGATTTCGTCAAAATGCGTATAAAGGAAGTTTTCCTGATTGTGCACCATGCACCAGCGGGCGATAATCGAACCGCCTCGGCTCACAATGCCCGTGGTGCGCTTCAACGCGAGTGGCACATACGAAAGCAAAAGTCCTGCGTGAATCGTAAAATAGTCAACGCCCTGTTCCGCCTGTTCGATAAGCGTATCGCGGAAAACTTCCCACGTGAGATGATCGGCAATGCCGTTCACCTTTTCTAACGCCTGATACATCGGAACCGTTCCAATAGGAACCGGGCTATTGCGCAAAATCCATTCACGCGTTTCGTGAATGTTCTTGCCTGTCGAAAGATCCATGACCGTGTCCGCGCCCCAGTGCACCGACCAAACCATCTTTTCCACTTCTTCTTCAATCGAAGAGGCCACCGCGGAGTTTCCGATGTTCGAATTGATTTTCGTCAAGAAGTTGCGCCCAATAATCATCGGTTCACATTCCGGATGATTCGGGTTACACGGGATGACGGCACGACCTGCGGCGACTTCGCTGCGCACAAATTCCGGCGTTATCGACGAGCCGTTTTCACCCAAAAGAACGTCCATCTTTTGATTTTCACGGATAGCGACGTATTCCATTTCGGGCGTGATGATTCCCTTCTTCGCATATTGCATCTGCGTCAGAGGTTCGCCATTCTTTTTACGCGCATCGATCCACGGCTTTCGAATCCTTTCAATTCCCTGATTCACATCGATCTTTTTCTGCGGATCGCCATAAGGTCCACTCGTATCGTAAATGCCGAGCTTCGGGGTCAGAGGATCCGAAATTTCGACTTCACGCATGGATACGCGGATATCGGGAAAAAGCTTTCCCGGAACATAGATACGGTGAGACTGTGGGAAGGGCTTAAAAAACTTCGAAGATTCTGTCATACAGATTCCTTTTGCTCGATTACGAACCAAGTTCTTAGGGTATAATCTCAGCCAGCACTCGCCAGCACCCCTATTTGTACCGACCGTAATATAGCAAATCCCATCTGGAGTTTCTATTTCCTGCAGTTTCAAGGCCACTCCTTTCACGGAAGAGTGCCCATCTTTTTTATATTTTGACAAAAAATGGACACACGACATGTCGCGCAACAATAGCTTTGGAAGACTTTTTCTCTTTGTTGTCCTCGGCCTCATCATCGGCGGAGTCCTTGGCGAATGCCTCGGCTTTGTTTTCGGAAAGCTCGGTGAGCTGATGAACGCTGGCGGCTACAACAATATCGTGCACAACTTCTTCGTGAAACCGTTCTGGGCGTTCAACACGGGCGACGGATCGGATATGGAACCGTTTGTGCTGAATCTGTACATGATCAAGATTTCCTTTGGCCTTGCGCTCAAGTTGAACGTGATGAGCCTAGTCGGCCTCGTCGTCGGCCTCTATATTATGAAATGGTCCGGAGAACGCTAATGAAAAACATCCAGGAATTGAAGAAGGATCTTGAAAGCGGTGCAACTACCGCCGTCAAGCTCGCAGAAGAATCGCTTGCATCGATTGAAAAGAATAAAGGTTTGAACGCCTATATTTCTGTCCTCACTGAACGCGCTATGCAGAAGGCGAAGGAAAGCGACGAACGCCGCGCACAGGGCAAGACTCTCGGCGCTCTCGACGGTATTCCGGTTGCCATCAAGGACAACCTCTGCCTCGAAGGATCCCGTACCACGGCCGCTTCGAAGATCCTCGAAAACTTCGTCGCCCCGTACACCGCAACTGCTGTCGAAAAGTTTGAAGCACAGGGTGCAGTCATCGTCGGCAAAACGAATATGGACGAATTCGCCATGGGTTCTTCGAATGAATCCTCTTACTTTGGCGCTGTTGAAAATCCGGTCGCCAAGGACCGCGTTCCAGGCGGTTCCTCAGGCGGTTCTGCCGTCGCCGTCGCTACGGGCACGGTTCCTGTCGCCCTCGGTAGCGATACCGGTGGATCGATTCGCCAGCCGGCAGCTTGCACCGGCATCGTCGGTCTCAAGCCGACCTACGGTCGCGTTTCCCGTTACGGCCTCATCGCTTACGCTTCGAGCTTGGATCAAATCGGACCTCTGTCGACGAACGTCCAGGACGCAGCTACAGTTCTTTCCGCCATCTGCGGTCAGGACATCCATGACAACACCACAAGTCAGCGTCCGACAGAAGATTTCGGGCGCAAGATCGGTGAAAGCCTGAAGGGCAAGGTCATCGGCGTTCCGAAAGAATACTTCGCCGAAGGTCTCGACGCAGGCTGCAAGTCCGCGATCGAAAACGTTCTGAAAAAAGCGGAAGCCGAAGGCGCCGTTCTGAAAGAAATCTCCATGCCGAACATCAGCTATGCCGTTGCGAGCTACTACATCATCGCAACTGCTGAAGCTTCGAGCAACCTTTCCCGCTTCGACGGTGTACGTTACACCTACCGCAGCAAGGAAGCGAAGAACCTTTACGACCTGTACGCCATGTCCCGCAGCGAAGCGTTCGGCAAGGAAGTGCAGCGCCGCATCATGCTCGGCTCCTATGTGCTGAGCTCCGGCTTCTTCGACGCCTACTACGTTCAGGCTCAGAAGGTCCGTCGTCTGATCTCGGACGACTTCACCAAAGCTTTCGAATCCTGCGACGTGATCGCTTCCCCGGTGATGCCGGGCCTTCCGCTAAAGCGCGGAACAAACGAAAGCGATCCGATGGCAATGTACCTTTCCGACATCTACACGGTAAGCCTCAATCTGGCTGGCCTTCCGGGCATTTCCGTTCCGTGCGGCAAGTCCGAAGATCTGCCCGTGAACATCCAGTGGATCGGCAAGCCGTATGCAGAAGCGGACTTGCTCTCGATTGCTGCTGCAGGCGAAAAGCTCGTCTAAGCATTCCGGTTTAAAACAAAAAAGTTCCTCTCGAAAGAGAGGAACTTTTTTGTTCATCGGGCTGATTGGATTCGAACCAACGACCTCTTGAACCCCATTCAAGCGCTCTACCAGACTGAGCTACAGCCCGCAACTTGCGTTGCAAGGTGCCCCAAATTTAACTTAAACGGCTCCTTTTTGCAAGTCGTTTTCGTCTTGCGAACAAGGCTTTAGTTCCAATATCCGATAATCAGAACTTCCGGAGTTGCCTTCGGATGTTTTTGGCTCTTGAACGAAACGATCTTCGAAAGGCTCTTCTGTTTAAGCTTCGGATCCTTCACAAGGCCTTTGGTCTTGAGCGTAATCTTTTGGCCAGGAACCTTGCCGCCTTCCTGAATCGCGTCGAATTTTTCCACGTTCAACGAAACGTTCTTCATCTGTACCGAAAATTCCTTGGAGAATTCTTGGGGAAGTTCCAAATCCGGGCGCGTCTTTTTGTCTTCGCTCCAGACGTAGAAAGTCCATTCGCGTTTTTCGCCCGCTTTATAATAGCCCGCGTCAAACATCTTTTCGCTAAAGACAAACGGAGCCTTCACCAATCCCTGCATCGAGAGCGGATGCGTTTTGCCATTCGTTTCCACAATTACAATGACGTTTGCAATCTGGCCTTCGAGCGTTGCTGTCGAATAATCAAATTCGATATTCACCGGGTCACGCGGGTTCACGGTTTTAGGAAACTTGAAGTTTGAACATCCCACACCTTGGCAGAGCACTGTTTCGATCTTCACCGTTTCCTTCGAAACATTTGCGCCACCGATTTTCACATGGCGAGATTCGCCCTGCGGAATTTCTCCGAGTTCATACGGATCAGTCGCAAACTGAATGACGTCATCGGCAAATGTGAGAGCGGAAAAAGTAAATAAAGAAAGAAGGAATAATTGGAATTTTTTCATATCGATGAAAATACAAAATTCTATATTTTCCGCGGATTTATAATCAAACCTAGAGGTACATTATGTCCGACAATCTGTCCGTTCTCGGCAAGGCTCGCAAGGCCTACCAGCCGAAGCTCCCAGCCTCTCTTCGTAACGGCGCTCTCAAGGTTGCCCTCAACAAGGGTAAGGCAACTGAATCCGTCAGCGACCAGAAGAAAATCAAGGCTCTCTTCCCGAACACCTACGGTGCTCCGTACATCTCCCTCAAGAAGGCTACCAAGGCTGTTGCCGCTCGTCCGGTGAACGTCGGTGTCGTTCTTTCCGGTGGTCAGGCTCCGGGTGGTCACAACGTGATCGCTGGTATCTTCGACGGTATCAAGAGCATCAGCCCGAAGAGCAAGCTTCTCGGCTTCCTCGGCGGTCCGTCTGGTCTCGAAAACGGCAAGTTCAAGGTGATCGACGCAAAGCTCATGGACGCATACCGCAATACGGGTGGTTTCGATATCATCCAGTCCGGTCGTACCAAGCTCGAAACTGAAGAACAGTGGCAGAAGTGTCTCGCTGTGGCTAAGGCTCAGAAGCTCGATGCAATCGTGATTATCGGTGGCGACGACTCCAACACGAACGCTGCAGTTCTCGGCGAATACTTCCAGGCTCAGGGCGCATCCTGCGTTGTCTGCGGTTGCCCGAAGACAATCGACGGCGACTTGAAGAACGAATACATCGAAACCTCTTTCGGTTTTGATACCGCTGTGAAGACCTACTCGGAACTCATCGGCAACATCATGCGCGATGCGAACTCCGCTCAGAAGTACTGGCACTTCATCAAGCTCATGGGTCGTTCTGCTTCCCATATCGCTCTCGAAGCGGCTCTCCAGACTCATCCGAACATCACCCTCATTTCCGAAGAAGTGAAGGAAAAGAAGATGAAGCTGAAGCAGGTCATCAAGTACGTTGCAGACATCGTCGCTGCCCGTGCTGCCGACGGCAAGAACTTCGGCGTGGCCCTCATTCCGGAAGGCCTCCTCGAATTCATCCCGGATGTTGGCGTTCTCATTTCCGAACTCTCCGAAGCTCTCGCTCACCATGAAAAGGAAGTCGAAGACCTCGACACCGCTGCTAAGGTTGAAAAGCTCTCCCAGTGGGTCTCGAAGTCTTCTGCTGAAGTTCTCAAGAGCCTCCCGGCTGGCATTCAGGCTCAGCTCATGCTTGAACGCGACAGCCATGGAAACGTTCAGGTTTCCCTCATCGAAACCGAAAAGCTCATCATTGAAATGGTCAAGAAGGAACTCAAGAGCCGCAAGAACTTCAAGGGCAAGTTCTCTGCCTTGAACCACTTCTTTGGCTACGAAGGCCGTTGCGCAGCTCCGTCGAACTTCGATGCGGACTACTGCTACAGCCTCGGTTACACCGCTTCCGTTCTCGCTTACCACAAGCTCAACGGTTATATGAGCTCTGTCCGCGACCTCACGAAGGGAGTTGACAAGTGGGTCGCTGGTGGCATTCCTATCACCATGATGATGAACATGGAACGTCGTCACGGTGAAGACAAGCCGGTTATCCAGAAGGCTCTCGTGAAGCTCGATGCGGCTCCGTTCAAGTACCTCGCTAAGAACCGCGACGTCTGGGCTAAGACTGAATCTTACACCTACCCGGGTCCTATCCAGTATTGGGGTCCGAGCGAAGTCGCTGACCAGACCACGTTCACGATCCGTCTCGAACGCGGCGCAAAGGTCAAGTAAGATCTTCACACAATTCTTTTTAGAATTAAAAGGAGAAGTCGCAAGACTTCTCTTTTTTATTGTTTGGCGATAAAAACTTGCATTTTCAAAAAAGAGAAACCGCTCGGTCTCTCTTTTCATTTATACGCAATACAAAACATGGATTAGTATATTGGCTGATCCCAGACAGAGCCTCCAACAGAACCCGTCGAAGAACTTTCCCGCGGATGGATATTGGAAAGGCATTCCTGGAAAGAAACAGGCATCGAATTTTTCGCGATAGCACACTTCACCTTGACTTCGGAATCCTTGGAATACTTCACGACTGCAACTTCATGACCGTCGGCAAAGAAGCGGAAGTTTCCATGGCGCATGCCTTTTTTGCAGGTACCGAACACATCGAAACGCACGCCACGGTCTATGAAATGCCATTCCGCATTTCTAACGTGAAGGTCCACGCAATCTACCGGACCGTTTTTATCGGCTTCATCCTGATGCTTGTTGTAGCTAGAACAGGATGTCATCCATGCAAGCATCCAGAAACAAACCATTTTTAGGAGTGTCGAAAACTGAATCATAAATCCTCTTTTAAAAAAGAAGGTGCCTCAGTCGATTGCACTAAGGCACTTCGTGAATTTTCATTTAGAAGCTTAACGGAGAATTTCCGAATTCAACATCCATTGAGAACGATTGACTCGCAGAACAGTCTTACCCGCAGCACGCGTTGCCGCTTCACGGACTTCGGATTCCGAAGCCGGAAGACGTCCCTGCCACAGCACATGACCCTTCATGTCATAGAGCTTTGCAAAACCCTGAGTCTTGGCAATCGCCTGCTGCCAAGACAAATTCTTTGCCAAGGTCATCTTCGGGGCAATACCGAGCTTACCACCGACGTCGATAAAGATTGCCGAAATGGAAGATTCTCCCGAAGAGTCTGTTGCCTGGACACGTACCACATACAGGGCTTCAAGAATCGTATCGTTTACCACTGCCGGAGTAATGGTCAAGATAGAGCCATCCAGATCCGTGCTAAAGACTCCCGAAGCATTCGTGACCTTGTACGTAAGAGGTTCTTCATCCGGATCCGAAATAAGCGTGTCCAAATCCAATTCAATAACGAAATCATGAGTTTCCATGAGAACGAGAGTATCGATCGTCGTTCTCGGTTTGTCATTCACCGGAGTCAAGTACACGTGGATCTTGAAGCTCGAAGATCCCGAAATGCCATCCGCTCCAGTTACCGTTACATAGGCATCCCCGAACGCATCTCTTACCGACTTGAGCGTCACAACACCAGCCGCCGAAATCGACGGATTCAGCTTGCCGTCATCACTTTCGACGCTCAGGTAAATCTTATCGCCGTCCGGATCCGTAAACCAAGTCTTTGTTTCCGTTGCCGTGAAGGTAATCGGAGACGTAAAGTCTTCTGCACGGACAAGCGTATCGTATGCAGCCGTATCGATTGCAACGACCGGAGCATCGTTTCTGTCCACAACATTCATGCGAACCGTAGCGACATTCGAAGAATCGCCCAAAGAGTTCACGACCACATAAGAGAAGGAATCCGCGCCAACAAAATCCGCATCCGGCGTATAGGTGAAGGAACCGTCCTCTTTCAGATTAACCTTACCATTAGCGGCATCGGTCACAAGGTAAGCAAGCAGCACATCCGTCGAATCGTCCGGATTCACATCGTTTGCAAGAACACCTTTCTTCGCAGCAATCGTCACGACGCTGTCTTCATACATCTCGTATTCATCTTCATGAGCCTTCGGTACATCTGCGACAGATTCAATGGTCACATGGAAGTTCACCTTTGCCGTATCCATTCCATCGGTTCCATAGAGCGTTACCGTAGCAGTCCCGTAGGCATCATCCACTGGACTGAATTCAATGTAATGCTTGGATCCCACAGTCGTCACTCCAGCATGGATTAAATCATCGCCATAAGCGCCAATCGTAATGTCATCGCCGTCCACATCTTTAAAAAGGATCTGTGCACTGCTAAAAGCAATCGCCGTGTCCGCGAAATCTTCTTGAAAGACTAGATTCTTAAGAAAATCTTCATCGAGGACCTGTACCGTCGGAGCGTCGTTCACGCACTTCACCTGGATTTTCACCGTCGCCTTGGAGCTTTGCAAGTCCGTTTTATCTGTGAGCTTATAAGTCCAAGAATCTGTACCGCAGTAGTTGGATACCGGGACATAAGTGAAGGATCCATCCGACACGTCCAAAGTCAACACTCCATGAGAAGTGGAATCCACAAAGGTCATGGTATATCCGTTTTTATCCACATCGTAGTCATTCACCAAAACACCGTTCTTGTAAGTTACCTTCAGTGTGTCGTCTTCATTCACCGAGTAAGTATCATTCACAGCCGTCGGAGCATTGTCCTGATCCTGCACGTCGACGGTAAAGGAATAGGATACCGAATTCTTTCCATCGCTCGCCTTCAGCGTTACGATCGCTTCGCCAGTCTTATTTGCCGCTGCGATGAAATGCAGGGTATCATTTAAGGAGAAGCTCTCTTCCTTTTCCAACAAAGAGATGAAAGAGCCATTCGTAACCGTTACGCTGATTTTCAAATCATCGCCGTCTTCATCGTAGAAGATCTTAGAAAGCGGAAGGGAAAGAGTATCCACTTCAAGGAGAGTGTACGGCTTCGTGTTGCTTGCATATGGTTCCAAAAGGACCGGGGCATAGGAAACACAGGAATCGCTCAAGATGATCGAAGAAAGAGTCAGAGTATTGGTCTTTGATCCATAGGTTTTAGCATAAGTGTTCTTGTAAGAAAACTGCATGCCGAGTTGCTTATCTATATTCCATTTAATCGTTGTCGTCGACTTCCAATCCTGGACAAGATCAGCAAATGCGACAAAATACTTTTTGAAATTTGCCGAAGCGGCAAGGAGCGTTCCGTAGTAATTGTCATCGGTAATCGTCGACTGTCTAAAGTCCAGACGTACAGGATAATCGGCCTTGTAAGTCAAGCAGACACCCTTGTAGCTTGCAAGGGAAATTTCCGTATCTTTATAAGCCGCATTCTGCTTCCACGTGAGGCTGTAACCAGCGCCATTATTGCTTGATGTCGACACCGTGTAATCAATCACCCGGTAAGAGTTCACGATGTTCGTATCGAGCGAAGCTCCCGTGCCATACGTGTATCCATACCAATAGGCCGGAGCCATAGCGCCGTCCCCTTCCGCTGCCGTCCACACAGTATCCGTGGCAGCAAAAGTCAAACCGACACTGGCCAAAACAGCAAATCCAACTGTCGATAATTTCATAACGATCTCCTTCGATTACAATCTTACATACAAATTTAGGAATTTGTATGTTTTTTGCAAGTTTATTCCCAAATTTCTCCAGGCAACCGCGAAATATCGCGAAAATCGAGTTTTTGTGGCCCTGAATCCGAAACGGATGTGAGTTTTGCAAGGGGTTTCCCCGCTCTTTCAATCACGACATCCTCCCCTTTCAGCGCGACCTGGTTCAGCAAATCGCCAAATCCTTTGCGCGCTTCCATCGCCGAAACGATCTTCGCCATTAGAGAACCTTGTCCTTGATCACCAGGTCCACGCGGCGGTTCTTTTGGCGACCTTCCTTGGTCGCATTGTCTGCCACCGGCTTGCTCATGCCAAAGCCTTTGGAGGTCAAACGGCCCGCATCAATACCCTGTTCCACCAAAAAGTCCAAGACATTCTTGGCACGCTGTTCCGAAAGCTTCAGGTTATGTTCTTCCGAGCCCGTATTATCCGTATGGCCTTCCACGGATACATTCAGTTCCTGGTACACGGTCAAAATCCCTGCGACACGGGCAAGGCTCGTTTTCAGATCCGCTTTGAGAGATGCCTTATCCACGTCAAAAAGGATATCCGACATCGAAAGAATAATGCCGCGAGCGTCTTCCGTCACCTGAATCAGCTTGGACTGCAACTCGTTCAGCTTGTTCTTCGCCTCGTTCTGGCGCGCTTCCGCCTTGGCACGTTCTTCTTGCAAAAGCTTGTTCAGGGAATCTTCGCGAGCCTTGGCGAGTTCCGCCTGAAGCGCTTCGCGTTCCGCGGCAGCCGTCATCGCAGAATCCATGGCGGAATTCGTCTGGGCGAGCTTTGCACGTTCCGCCTGCAGGTCTTCTTCCAAGTTTGAAGCACGACCGCTGCGCACTTCACCGATCTTTTCCTGAATACGGCGAATAGAGTCACGGACGGCGAGCTGTTTTTTGCGGTTTTCCGCAAGGGAATTGCGAGACTTCTGAGCGGCGATCTGGGCTTCGATAATCTGCGTGTAAATCTGGCAGGATTCTTCCTTCGAAGCGATGCGCGGATCCTTTGGATCCTTTTCCTTCAACGCCTGAACCGCAGCGGCAGAGGCTCTCGCTTCGGCAATCGTCAAACGGATCTGAGCAGAGCCTTGTGGCAAAGATTTTTCAAGCACATCGAGTTTTTGCAAGCAATTGTCCTGTGCGATAGCGAATGTCGAAAGGGCAAGAGCCGAGGCTAAGATTTTCATCCATTTCATTGTGCAGCCTCCTTGTCCTGGGTTTCATTATCGAGAATCGTCTGGTAAAGCTTTTGTGATTCCTGGTCGCCCTGGAGTTCCTTGGAAGCGGTCGAGTCCGCAAGCGCGGCGTCCTTCGCATCCTTTTCGGCAAAAGCCAAGCGATACAGTAAGCGGCTATGTTCTGCTGCGTCCAAAGCTGCGTTGTCTTTGCCTTCTTCTGAAAGCTGCTTTGCGCTCGCCAAATCCTTTTCACCCTGGACTGTCGCAGCGGACTGAATCCCTTCTGCCTGAGCGGCACGATGCATGCCTTCCGCTTCGTTGATGGAAATCGTGAGCATTTCCTTGTTTCCGGCACAGCCGGCGGCAAGCATCACAAATAGCCCGCAGATTAAAAATTTTGCTTTCACCGTCATACTCCTTTAGGCTTCGTAGACAAACCTTCTTAAAAAATACATATTGTGAAGGTTATGGAAAAAACCTTTGCCGTCAGCAAGTACCTTTCTGCTGTAAAAAAAATGATAACGTCACAAATCCCCCCGATTTGGGTAAACGGCGTCATTACACAGATTACGGAACGCGGGCGAATGGTCTACATGAGTCTCGCCGAATTCCCCGAAAACGACGTTAAACCGGTTGCAAAAATCGACCTTTATATGTACGCCGGAGAATACGCCCAAATGCGAGCCCGCCTTGCAGAACTCCCGATGCCCTTCGTTCTCAAAGAGCAGCTCAAGGTCAATTTATTCATCGAAGCGGACTTCTACATCGGCAGCGGAAAATTCCAATGCCACGTCAAAAACATCGACCCGAACTTTACCATCGGAGAACTCGCCAAAACGAAGCAGGCCATTCTACAGCGTCTTGAAAAAGAAGGACTGCTGAACCGCAACAAAATGCTTCCCTTTGCAGCCTTGCCGTTAAAGGTCGGGCTGATTACGGGCGAAACGACCGCCGCCTTCAAAGACTTTACAACCACTCTCGCCCACTCGGGATTTTCCTTTGAAGTCATTCCGGGCTACGCCAAAATGCAAGGCAACGAAACAGAGGCGACCGTTCTTGCCGCCCTCGCCAAGCTTCAAAACATTCCAGACCTTGACGCGGTCTGCATTGTGCGCGGAGGAGGCTCCAAAACGGACCTGAACTACTTCGACAGTGAAGCGCTCTGCCGCGCGATTGCACTCTTCCCCGTTCCGGTTTTGACAGGAATCGGTCACCAGATTGACGAAAGTCTTGTCGACCAGGTTTCTTACCGCAGCTGCATTACTCCAACGGACTGTGCCAAATTCCTTGTCGCCCGCGCCGAAGAGGCCAAGCGTTCCCTGCGCGAAGTTCTGCTGCAAATCGCTACCGCTTCCCAGCGGAAGCTCTCGGAATCCAAGGATCGCCTGCACCGCACCGAAACGAACATTTCCACACTCTTCGGAAAGCGTCTCGCAAGTGAAAGACAAAAGCTTTCCGCGATCGCTCGCGACATTGCGCGCGCCCCGGCGCGAACGCTCGAACGCGAACGCGAAAAACTCCGCCGCGACATCGAAGGTTTAAGCTTTGGCGTGCAAAAGATCATCGCCCTGCAAAAGGCCAAGTTTGAACTCGTCGAAGAAAAGGTCAAAGCAAACGATCCCAAGCGAATCCTTTCCCGCGGATACTCGTACACCACGGGCAAAAACGGTCTCATCAAAAACGCGAGCGACGTCAAACCCGGCGACGCACTTTTAATGCACTTCGCCGACGGCAATGTCCAGGCAATCGCCAAGTAATTCTAACTCAAAAAGGCCTCGCAAACGCGAAGCCTTTCTTTTTTCATTTTTCCATCAATTACGAATAGTCCGGAAAATCCTTCACATGCAAAATATCTTCCGCATGCTTGATCTGCTTTTGCGTCGGGGTCAGGACATCCGTCAGCGAATACGGAATGCCGAGTTCCTGCCACTTGGGAATGGCAAAAGCGTGATACGGCAGCACTTCAACGCGACGGACAGACGGAAGCGTCTTAATAAACTCGTAGGTGTTCGTCAAATCTTCATCGCTGTCAGTGAGTCCAGGAACAAGAACGCGCCGTACCCAAATCGGGATGTTCTTGTCCGAAATATAACGAGCCATCTCCAAAATGTTCTCATTCGGCTGGCGAGTCAATTTTTTATGACCCTCGCTGTCGAACATTTTCAAATCCAAAAGAACAATCGATGTTGCCGCCAAAAGACGGTCGAACTTAGCCAAATACTCTGGAGTATTTTCAAACGGATTTCCGCTCGTATCCAAAGCCGTATGGACATGATGCTCGCTGCAAATTTCAAAAAATTCTGTTAAAAAATCCAACTGGAGAAGCGGCTCGCCACCGCTCACGGTCACACCGCCATTATTCTTCCAGTAAGATTTGTAGCGATAAACCAAAGAAAAAAGCTCCTGAGGCGTGTACAGGGTACCGCCTTCGGAGCCATTCCAAGTTTCCGGATTGTGACAATAACGACAACGCATGCGGCAACCTTGCGTAAACACAACACACCGCACGCCAGGGCCATCCACAAGACCAAAAGTTTCCAGTTTATGAATGCGCCCAGTCGTCATTGTAACAATTACATTCTTTCGTGGCAGGTACGAGAGATAACGTCCATCTGTTGTTCCTTCGTGAGGTTGATGAACTTAACAGCGTAGCCAGACACGCGAATGGTGAAGTTCTGGTATTCTTCCTTTTCCGGGTGTTCCATAGCGTCAATGAGCTTTTCACGACCGAAAACGTTCACGTTCACGTGGTGAGAGCCCTGATCGAAGTAACCGTCGAGAACCTGAACGAGGTTGTTCGTACGTTCTTCATCACTATGACCGAGTGCACTCGGGTTGATCGTCTGGGTATTGCTGATACCGTCGAGAGACCAGTGGTACGGAATCTTCGCAACAGAGTTGAGAGAAGCGAGGAGACCGTTCTGTTCTGCACCGTAGCTCGGGTTCGCGCCCGGAGAGAGCGGTTCACCAGCCTTACGGCCGTCCGGCATAGCACCCGTAGCCTTACCGTAAACGACGTTAGACGTAATCGTCAAAATCGAGGTGGTCGGTTCAGAGTTACGGTAGGTGTGATGCTTCTTGATCTTATTCACGAAGTTGTGGAGGAGTTCCACACCGATATTGTCGGCACGGTCATCATCGTTACCATACTTCGGGAAGTCACCTTCCGTCTTGTAATCGATAGCGAGGCCCTGTTCGTTACGGATGACCTTCACCTTTGCATACTTGATAGCAGAGAGGGAGTCGATCACATGAGAGAAGCCAGCGATACCGGTTGCGAAGGTACGACGCACGTTCGTATCGATGAGAGCCATTTCTTCGGCTTCATAGTAGTACTTGTCGTGCATGTACTGGATGGCGTTCAAAGTATTCACATAGAGCTTCGCGAGCCATTCGAGCATAGCGTCATACTTCTTCACGACTTCATCATAGTCGAGGTATTCAGAAGTAATCGGGCAGAGGGATGGACCAACCTGTTCGCCGCTCTTTTCATCGACACCGCCGTTGATCGCATAAAGCAATGCCTTAGCGAGGTTAGCGCGAGCGCCGAAGAACTGCATTTCCTTACCAGTCTGAGTTGCAGAGACGCAGCAGCAGATGGAGTAGTCATCACCCCAAACCGGCTTCATCACATCGTCGTTTTCATACTGGATCGAGCTTGTAATCACGGAAATCTTAGCAGCATACTTCTTGAAGTTTGCCGGGAGCTTGCTCGTGTAGAGAACCGTGAGGTTCGGTTCCGGAGACGGGCCCATATTTTCAAGAGTGTGGAGGAAGCGGAAGTCGTTCTTGGTGACCATGTGACGGCCATCCACACCCGTACCGCCAACTTCGAGAGTCGCCCACACCGGGTCACCCGAGAAGAGCGCATTGTAGGACGGGATGCGAGCGAACTTGACCATGCGGCACTTCATGACCAAGTGGTCGATGAGTTCCTGAGCCTGCTGCTCGGTGATGAGACCCTTAGCAAGGTCACGTTCCATGTAAATGTCGAGGAACGTAGAGACGCGACCGACGGACATGGCGGCACCGTTCTGGGTCTTGATAGCGCCGAGGTAGCCAAAGTAGAGCCATTGCACGGCTTCCTTCGCGTTCTTAGCCGGCTGAGAAATGTCGAAGCCGTAAGAAGCGGCCATGACCTTCAATTCCTTGAGGGCCTTGATCTGCATAGAGATTTCTTCGCGGAGACGAATGACGTCATCGGTCATCGTGCCATCGCCGCAGTTATCCTTGTCTTCCTGCTTCTTTGCAATAAGGAAGTCAATGCCATAAAGAGCGACACGACGATAGTCACCGACGATACGACCACGGCCATAAGTGTCCGGAAGACCGGTCACGATGTGGCTGTGACGAGCGAGCTTCATTTCCGAAGTATAGACATCAAAGACGCCGTCGTTGTGAGTCTTGTGATACTTCGTGAAGATTTCGTGGAGCTTCGGAGACGGAGTATAACCGTAGTTCGCGCAAGCTTCTTCAGCCATGCGGATACCACCGAACGGCATGAATGCGCGCTTCAGCGGCTTATCGGTCTGGAGACCGACGACCTGTTCCAAATCCTTGTTGAGGTAGCCCGGTGCGTGGGAAGTGATCGAGGAAACGATGTCTGTATCCATGTCGAGCACGCCACCCTTGGCACGTTCTTCTTTCTGAAGCTTCTGGAGAGCTCCCCAGAGCTGGTTCGTGGCGTCCGTAGGACCGGTGAGGAATTCTTCATCGCCATCGTACGGCTTATAATTTTTCTGGATAAAGTCGCGGACATTGATTTCTTCCTTCCAAATGCGACCTTCAAAGCCTTCCCAAGCTTCATTCTGAATCATAACGATTCTCCTTTTTTTATTTTTAATCGATTTTAACAGCAGCAATAATATAGGAAATTAGGCTATTTATGGGAACTTATTTTCGTCTTCCGTTGCCGTTTTCTCTTTAAAAAACGGAAGGAATCCTACAAAAATGTAGAATCCCTCACAGCAATCCAATTAGGCGCTTTTTTGTGACTAAAAGGCTTGACTATTGGGAAATCGCCTGTACTTTGCGCGTCAATTTGTCGGGCGGAATGAGCATTGCTTTGGTCATTCGGGTGCCTTCCATGCGCAAGACTCGGAACCTGTAACCGCTTATATCCACCTCGGCGCCGGCGGACGGGATCGTGCCGAGCTTTGCGAGTATAAGACCGGAAACGGTCTCGACATGAATGCCTTCCGGTTCTTTCAACTCGATTTCCGTCGCATCTTCAAAATCGGAAAGAGTAATCAGCGGATTGAAAATGTAGCGGCCATCTTTCAACTTCTGGATCATCGCATCCTCTTCGAGGTCGTCTTCATCCTTGATTTCACCGACGATTTCTTCAACGATATCTTCGACAGTCACAAGACCTGCGACTCCACCGTATTCATCGACAACGATTGCAAGCTGATTGCCGTTTTCGCGGAGTTCGCGTAAAAGATCGTCGATCTTCTTTTGCTGAGACACGAAGACGACCGGATTCAAAAGCGACTGCAAATCGAATTTTTCAGAACCGTGTTCCGTGTACCATTCGAGGAAGTCGCGTGCCGAAAGAACGCCGATGACGTTGTCGACCGATTCGCGGTAAACCGGGACACGGGAATGGCGTTCTTCGTTCAAGACCTGAATCGTTTCTTCAAGGCTCGACGTAATGTCGATGGCGACCATGTCTACGCGCGGCGTCATGATTTCACGCACCGGAGTTTCCACAAAGTCAAATATGTTCAGCACCATCTGACGCTCGTCTTCATCGAGAGCGTCTTCGTCTTCATCAGACATGTCCGAATCAAGATCCGACTGCAGAGCGTCACGCTTGTCTTCGGAAAGGAAGCTCAACTTGGAATCGTAACCCAAAGCCTTGTGCACCTTCAAATACAGCATATTGGCAAGCTTTGCTTCCAGCATAAACGGCAAGCGAAGATACTTGTAAATCGGAAGCAGAATATGCGAGAAGGTTTCCGGCTTGACCGCTCCGAACATGTTCGGGACGAGAATCACAAAGAAGTACGTGATGAAACCGGCGAGCACCGTATAGAGCGCAACGCCGAGAATCGGCTTTCCGTAAAAACCTTCCGTGAGAACGTAGGCTGCGACAAAACCGAGAACGCCAGCTGCTACATTCAAAACGGTGCGGGCGATCGAAACGGTTTCGTTAAAGCCCGGAGCATCGACAAAGGCATTCACCTTTTTCACGAGCTTTTCATCTTCTTCGCTTTCTGTCGTTACCGAAAGAGCGAGGAATACGATTTTAATCAGCGAGAAAAGTCCCGAGAGGAACAAAAAGAGAATCGCGAAAACAATACAAGGGGTAACACAATCTACCCACGTCAGAAAGGGCATCAGTTCTTCCCCTTCTTTTGGGCGGCTTTCGCCGTCTTTTCCGTTTTTTTCTTTCCGTGACGATAAGGATCGATTCCGAGAATTTCCCGTTCACGACGGCGCATCACAACGCGTTCCGGGACCGTGTGATGGTCATAGCCCGAAAGGTGCAAAAGACCGTGGACAATCATGCGCTTGAGTTCCATGTAGAACGTGTTGCCGAACTTCGGCGCCTGGCGCTTGACCTGATCGTGGGCGATATAGATTTCACCTAGAAGATAGTCTTCGTGCCATTCAAAGCTCAAGACATCCGTCACCTTGTCGAGTTTGCGATATTGATGGTTCAATTCGCGCACCATCTGGTCAGAGCACATCACGATATTGACGTTTTCCGGGTGGCCTTCTTCAATCAAGACCTTGCGGGCCAGCGGTTCTAGACGAGCCTTCCACGGGAACTCTTCGCCTTCTTTTTCTGCGAGAAGATTGACCTGGAAATTCGGTAATCGAGATTCCTTTTTCATATTAGAGTTCGTACCACTTCTTTAAAACAGTGATAATCGCCTTCGCCTGTTCCTTGTTCGAAATGTTGAACTTGCTTCTCTGCTTGAAGACGCCCTGTTGCTTCTGGTAACGGCGGATCGAGACCTTCGGCTCCCCAAATTCGCCTGTTTTCGCATTGCGATCCTGATACAGGAACATCATCGTGGACCAAGCGCCCTTGCTCAAATATTCCTTCGCAAGTTCCTTGATAACGAGTTCACCGGTTTCTTCGTCGGTATATTCGACGGTCGGTTCAAGATTTTCTGTATCCATAATCACCTCTTCAAAAAATTGACAAACTACCTGTAAAGATAAAAATCTATATTGCCAAAATAGTAAGGCAACGCCCCAAGGAGGGAGATTTTGAACGAATTCCATTCTCCATTTAGCCGTCTTTTCGCAAGAACGCTTCTGGCCGGCAGTCTTTTCATTCTTCCGACTTTTGCCGCGGGCAATTCAGGCTCAGTCGGTAAAGTCCGCTACATTCTGGGAGAAGTCACCGTCCAGAAAAAGGCCAAAAGCAACTGGAATCCCCTTCGAATCGGGCTCAAAGTCCATGAAAAAGACCTGATTCGAACCCTTGTTGAAAGCGAAGCGGGGATCGCTCTTTCTGACGGCAGTTCGATTACCATCGAAGAAAACACGACCATCCTCTTTGAAAACGCGGTCAATCAGAAGAACGAGACGACCAAAACGGTGGAAATCCGCACGGGACGCGTCTTCTTTGACGTGCAAAAACAGAAATCCAACGAGAAGTTCCAATTCAAGACCGGCACCGCTACCGCTGCAATCCGCGGCACGAACGGCTTTATCGAAGGTTCTGCCGCAGGAACCGTCGTTTCGCTCGAAACGGGTAAAATGCTCATTACCGATACGACCGGACAGGAAATGGAATTGAGCGGAGGCGAAACCCTGGTGCAAGAAAAGGGCAAGCCGATGCACAAGTTCAAAACGCCGAATGCAGGCACCAAGGGACTCGCCAAGGAAATCACCCAGGAACGCAAGAACAATACCTTTACAGCCGACAATCTCGAAAAGAAAGCGAAGGATCTCGCCGCAAAGAATGCGAGCCTTCAAAATCCTTGCACTTTCGATCCCCTGCCGAGCATCGTCACCGCAACGGAAGTCCACGTTTCAGGCAAGTGCGCCGACTCGGTTCTCGTCCGAGTCAACGGAATCGATGCGGTCATGTCGAAGGAAGGAACCTTTGACGTTCCTGTGATTTGGGACAAGGAGTCCTATGGCACCAAGCGTATTCGCGTAAAATGCGCCCAAGGAGAAGCCGAAGTTCTTTGCAAGGAAGCAAACGTGGAATACGTGAAGCAGACGAGCAACGACGACAGCGCCTTTATCCGGATTCAGAAACAGGGCAAACTTTCGATGAACACGGTCGAAGGAATCACGGTGAATGCGGACTTCTTCAGCGAAGATCCGAACGCCCAGGTCACCGTTTCGCTCGGAAGCGTTACCTCCCCGAACCTGAACACGCCGAAAGCAGGCGGTCATGTGAGCTACACCTTTAGACCGCGCGATCCAAACGTCAGCTGGACCGAAAAGTTCATTTACGTGACGCTCCAAAGCAAAAAGAAGACCCTTCGGGATTCCATCCCGGTTTCCTTCCCGCCGAAGCTCAGCATTATCGGGGCGAATGCGGACAAGTGTGAAATCCGTTATAGCCTTGTCGGAACGCACAACAGCAAGGTCGTCATCGAAGAATTCGTCGATGGCATGCCGGCATTCAAGACGGAACACAATCAGGACATTCCAAGCGCAAGCCTTCCAATGCTCAGCGGCAACCGCAAGTACAGAATTCTTGTGGAAGACGAGGCCGGGAATCGTTCCGAAATTTCCGATTCGTTCCTCTGCAATCTTTAAGGGATTGGTTAAAAATCACCAATTCCTTATTTGGCTCAGGCATTTTTCTTTAGTGTATCCAAGTGATCACCCTTGGGTACATTTTTCCGATAGGCCTCACTCACAATTCTTGCGGCAATGAATGTCCTTTTTACTTACAAAGAACTTCCCTCTCCCCTCATTTTCTAAATTAAGGGCTCATGTCATTAAACGCTTACCATTTTAGAGAACTTTCCATTCCGCTCGAAAAGAAAGGCGAAATTTTACCGGCGCTTGCCCATGCGACAGGCCTCCATGAAAACGCCATTCTGAACTTGGAAGTGGAACGTTTTGCGCTTGACTCCCGCAAACGCGGTGCACCGCACTGGAGTTACAACGTCCGTTTTGAAACGGCAAAGCGTTTGCACCCGACGCACTGGCTCGTTCCGGCGACGGAAAAGGCAGAGACTTTAGACAGCGATCCTTTGAAAGATTCCGTTTTGCTGTCCAAGCATGTCACGGTTGTCGGCGCAGGCCCCGCCGGGCTTTGGGCTGCGCTTTCCCTGCAGCGCAAAGGTTTTAGCGTACATCTTTACGAACAAGGAAGCCCAGTAGAAGAGCGTTTTGGCGACATTCACCGCTTTACAGTTGACCGGAAGTTCAATCCGCATTCAAACGTTCTGTTTGGCGAAGGCGGCGCAGGAGCTTACTCCGACGGAAAACTGAACACGCGTTCTCGCAACGTATTTTCAAGCGCCGTCCTTGCGGACATGGTGCATTTCGGAATTTCTAGCGATGTGCTGACCTTTGCAAAACCGCATATCGGAACAGACCGCTTGGTTCCTTTGTTGCGCTCTCTGCGAAAAGAATTTTTATCGCTCGGTGGCGAAGTGCATTTTCACACCGCCCTCGAAGATTTTGAACTTTCGAACGGAAATATTTCCAAGGCGAAGTTCAACGGGGCTTGGCAGAACGTCGATAACCTGGTGCTCGCGCCGGGACATTCGGCGCGTTTCCTTTACGAGCTTTTGCACGAACGCGGCGTTGAAGAAGAAAGCAAGGCGTTTGCACTGGGTGTTCGAGTCGAACATCCGCAGTCGCTCATCAACTTGAGACAGTACGGGGCAAACGTCAACACAAACCTGACCGGCAGTGCGGAATACGCCTTGACCGCAAAGACTTTGAACCAGACTTCAGCAGCCTACAGTTTTTGTATGTGCCCGGGTGGAGTTCTTGTCCCATGCGTCTCCGAAAACGGAACTCTGGCCACAAACGGCATGAGCTACAGCAAGCGCAACGGGAAGCTTGCCAACGGAGCTATCGTCGTCCCGGTTGAAAAAAGCGAAAGCCTTTTTGGCGGCATCGAAATGCAGCGCCGTTTTGAAAAGAGAGCTTTTGAAATCGGCGGCAAGGATTACACCGCTCCCGCTCAGACAATCAAGGCTTTCCTCAGCGGAAAAAAAGATTCTGCCCTGCCGAAGAGCACATTCCTCACGGGCGTTGTCCCCTGCTCGATCCGCGACATTTTAGACGATGCGATTTGCGATTCGCTCGCCGACGGTTTTGAACAGTTCGAACGCAAGATTCCAGGCTTCATTTCGGAAGGCTTGATCGTTGCACCGGAAACCCGTACCAGTTCCCCGGTGCGCATTGTGCGAAATACGGATACGCTCGAAAGCGTTTCGACAAAGGGGCTTTTTGTTCTCGGCGAAGGTGCCGGTTATACGGGCGGCATCGTGACGAGTGCGGCGGACGGCATTAAACTTTCGAACCGTGTTCGTCTGGCGAAAGATTAGGACATCAGATTATGATTACTCGAGTTATCGATCGTGATTTTGCAAACATGCGCCTTGACCGTTTTTTGCGCAAGGCATTTCCAAACGAACCTCTTTCCACCTTCTTCGCCATTCTGCGCAAAAAGAAAGTCCGTGTGAACGGAGTTCACGCCAAGGCTCCGCAGATGCTACACGAAGGCGATACGGTCGACATTTACGAAAACTTTAAGAGCATTGCAAACGAAAATGAAGCTCCGGTGAAAAAGGCCTGGGGTACCGCGCCACAGTTCTCCGAACGTTACTTTGTGGAGCAGAACTTGAACATTGCGCTCGAAAAAGAAGACTTTGTGATTATCGACAAGCCGTCGGGAATTCCAAGTCAGCCGGGAACAGGCACGCGCAAAGGCGAAAGCCTGGTGGAAATGCTCTGGCAGTGGGGCAACGATCAGCAACTCGATTTTAAGCCGACGATTGCACACCGTTTAGACGAAGAAACCTCGGGGCTTCTCGTGGCCGCCTTGCACGGCGACACTCTCCGCGAACTCACCAAGATGCTCCGCGAGCACCAGATCAAAAAAACTTATCTCGCCCTCGTCAAAGGAAACCTCGATAAGGAACGCGGTACGATCAACACGACACTCGAACGCACCGATTCCAAGGCCGGTGCCAAAATGAAGACCGGAACCAAGGAAGGTATCAACGCGGTCACGCATTATGCGGTCAAGGAACACTTTGACGGTTACGACCTCGTGAAGATTGACCTCGAAACCGGACGCATGCACCAGATCCGCGCCCACTTCGAAAGCATCGGTCATCCGTTGATCGGCGACAGCCGTTACGGCGACTTCTCGTTGAACCGTGAATTCAAAAAGAACTTTGGTCTGAAGCGCCTCTTTTTGCACAGCGCACGTCTTGACTTTGAATGGCATGGCGAAAAGATCGGCATCGATTCCGCCCTTCCGCTGGAACTCAAGTGTGTCATCAAGGAACTGCGCAATCTGCGCAAGAAATCCGCTCCGAAAAATCCAACACGCAAATAAAAAGTTTTACACATACAACCCCAAAGGAACATACACATGCCCATTACTGAAAACACAAAAGTCGCCATCCATTACACGCTCAAGGATGACGAAGGCAAAGTGATTGATTCTTCCGTCGGCAAAGATCCGCTGAACTACATCCACGGCCAAGGCATGATTGTCTCGGGTCTCGAAAAGGCTTTGACCGGTAGGAATGTGGGCGACAAGTTCTCCGTGGACGTCGCTCCGAAAGAAGGCTACGGCGAATACAATTCGGAACTCGTCCGCGCCATTCCGAAGAACGCATTCCAGGCCGACAAGATTGAACCGGGTATGGTCTTTTACGCCAATACTCCGGCAGGTCCGATGCCGCTCACCGTTTCGAAGGTCGAAGGCGACAACGTGATGATCGACATGAACCACGAACTCGCCGGTAAAACTCTGCACTTTGACATCGAAGTGATGCAGGCAGAAACCATGACCGAAGCAGAGATCAAGGAAATGATGGAACCGCACCACTGCTGCTGCCATGGCGAAGGTCATGAAGACGGTGAAGAAGGCGATCACTGCTGCTGCCACGGCGAAGGACATGACGACGAAGACGGTGAACATCACTGCTGCGGTGGTCACCATGACGACCCGAATCACGAATGCAAGTGCAAAAAAAAGAACAAGGAAAACTAATTCCGTTTTCTTTGTTTTAAATTGGCTCTGTTCCCACAAATGGTTGTTGACAAGTTTAAAATGACATAATTTGTCATCACTAAAATGTATATTTGTGGCGATGGACGAGATTGCGCCACAGATAGCCCTGCTCAGGCAGATGCACATGGGACTGGACAAGAAGTCCCGCCCGGTCCTCCCGCTCCTGCGGGCCGCCTAGAACCCGTATCTGGCCCCAAATCCGGACGTCATCCACACAAGTCCGATGCCGCCCGGTCGATTTTGCGTTGAGCGTACCCTGCGGG
>NZ_JALFIA010000014.1:0-21923 GCF_022776125.1 Hallerella sp.
TTCCCCTCAGTGTAGGATTAAAAATCCCCTGTACGAAAAAATTCGGAACGAAGCGTTTCATTTGTTTGTTATCTTCTGCTTGCTGTGAATAGAATTGTTCTTTACATCCTTCTTTTTTTCGCGGGTATGGTCGCCGCTCAAGAGAACGCTCGTACGGAAGCTCTTGAAAGAACGATTCTTTTTTACGGCATGGTGCAAGATTCTTCTTTTGCGCCGGGCGAAAAGCTCAATGTGGAAATCCTCGAGACCGGAGAAGCGATCCAGACAGTCGTCGGGGAAAACTTTTTTGTAAAACTTCCCGAAGATACGCTCTGGAATGTCTGCGTTACGAATTCGGATACGTCAGGGGCAGAAAAAGAAAAATGCTATGAGCTAGTGTATCACGGTCAAGACAGTGTCTTTAGCATGGCGTTTGGCGACAGTGCTGTCATTGCGAGTGAAACTTTACGAGACTCTGGAACTTGTTGCAGTAGTCAAGTTATCCCCTCCGAGGAGAAAAAATCCGACGTAGACGTCGACGACCTCTTGGCGGCCTCGAATTCCCGAGTGACAGAAATGAAGAAGGTCGTGGTGCAGCTTCGGCGCCGGCCCAAGCGCAAGGCTGGCGAATCTGTCGTCACGGCAAAGAGCATCAAGCGCATGCCGGGCCTTGCCGAAGCGGATGTGATCCGGAGCATTCAGGCCCTCCCGGGTGTTGTCGCGAGTTCGGACTTTAGCACAAAGATTTATGTGCGCGGTGGTGCTGCGGACCAGAACCTTTTTCTTTACGACAACTCGGTCGTTTATTCTCCGACGCATTTCTTTGGACTTTTTAGCACGTTCCTGGTAGAAACGATTGACGAAGTCCAATTCTACAAGAGCGGTTTCCCGGCGCAGTACGGCAACCGCTTGAGTTCCGTCCTCAAAATGGATGGCCGTGCCGGGGGCTCGGATTCTGTGGAAGAATGGCTTTCGAAAACGAGCGTGAAAATCAGTACCTTTGCAGCCCAGCTCCATACGGAAGGCCACATGGGAAATGCCCGTTGGGTCGTGGCCGCACGTCAAACCTATATCGGATACATGCTTGCTTTATTGCGCTGGCTAGATGCGGTTGATCTAGATGTGGATTATGAATTTACGGATATTCAAGGAACTTTACTGTATGATTTTGATCCGGATAATCGATTGAAATTCAGCTTTTATGTGGGCTGGGATAAGCTGGCCTTCGATCCGCTTTACATGGATTGGGGAAACGTCGCCATTCCGATCAATTACTTCCATCGCGATGGAAACTGGGAATACAACGCGACTCTTGCCTTTAGCCGTTTCTACCAGACAATGCAAGTTTCGGACATGATCGATATCGGCATGGACCTCTTTACTTATGCGGGAAAGCAATGGATCAATTATAAAGGGTTTGACGATCACACGCTGACTTTTGGTTATGATCTGGAATATGACCAGTCTGAATTTTATGAACATGCGATGAGCGTAAAGCTTGTCGATCATCAGTATCCGTTCCATCATGTGGGATATTTGCAAGATGCCTGGAGATTAGCGGCGGATTGGACCCTGACTTACGGCGTGCGTTTGAATTACCAGACTCTTGCCGAACATTTTGGCGTGGAACCGCGAGCTTCCTTGGTCTGGCAGATGACCGACCGTCAACGCTTTGAACTTTACGGCGGACGCTATTTGCAGTATATGAATTCAATCATGTTCAGCGATCAGGAATCCTTGAACGAATTTTACTATCCGATCGTAACGACTTCGGATGGTCGCCACATGAAGCCTGCTAGTTCTTACCTTTTTGCTTTGGAATATTCACATCGGGACTTCATTTTCAATGGTTACAATTTTACGGCCGGAGCCTATTACAAAACGCAAAAAGATCTAAAGACATTCACCATGGCGCAAGATTCGACGGATGAAACGACGAGCGATGATTTTGTGATGGCGGATTATTTTGGAACGGCTCGGGGTTATTCTTTTGGTTACGAGCTTTCGCTGCGTAAAGATGAAGGCTCGTGGTTTGGAGGCATTAACTGGAGTCAGAGCGTGAGCGTTGTCCGCTCGGATGACGGCACGGATGCTTATTTTCCGAATTGGCATCAACCTTATGCGCTTAAAATGGATGCGGGTTTGAACTGGCGCGGTAAAGATGGAATGTTTGCCCCGAATGCAAAGACTTATTTCCGCTCGTCCATTATTTTGAAGTATTCGGCGGGAATGCCGATGACGAATTACGTGGGTTATTTTTATGAAGATCGTGTCGATCCGCAAGTCTATTCGGATGCGATTCAGGTGGTCCCGGGAGGCCGAAACGAAGGCCGCCAATCGGATTACTTCCGCATTGACGTGAAAGTGGTGGATTGGGGAAAAGAAAATAAATGGAATTTTAGTTGGACAATTATCAATTTGACAAATCATGAAAATCTGTTCTATAGTTTCTACGATACGAGTGAGAACCCTCCAAAGAAAACGAATATTTATCAGTTCCCTTATTTGCCGGTGATGCTGAACTATGAGTATTATTTCTAAACCGTGTCGTGGCGAACGTCTCCCGTGTCATTGCGAGCGCAGCGAAGCAATCTCTTTCCGCGTCCTCGCGATTTTCCTCTGCGCGTTCCTTTTCTCGTCCTGTAGCGATTTCGACGGCCCCTGGTCTTTTTACCCGGAAGATTCTGTTGCCTACAAGGGCATTTATACGCACGGCTATGTGGTCGCCGGTCAAAAACCTCATATCTGTTTTTCAAAACTCTATAACCTCGATGAATCCGCTTCGGAAAATTTTGCCTTTTACGACAGCGCCGCTGTGACGGTTTCTGGAAAATTCTCAAATGGGGATACGCTTGTAGAACTTTCTAGCATTTCGAATAAGCCGAACTGCTTTACGACAAATGCCGAAGCTTTGGGAGTTGTCGGGGAATCCTACACGATGAACGCGGCGTTCAAGTGGGACAGTGCCGGGGAAAAGGTGAAATCGCAATATTCTGGCGTGGCGAAAATCCCGACAAAGCTCTCGGCAAAGAGCATCACGCCGCCGGGCAAAAAAGTCGTCAGCGACCAGAAACCGATTCTCAATACACATGAATACTTGGACTTCGATTACCAAGAATATCCTTATGATGCTTACACCTACAACATCGGCATGGATTACGATACGACCGTTCAAGGCATGCTCTTGACGCTTGCATACAATGCGGACAGCGATTCGAACGGCGAATCCATGAATACGACGATGTTCCATATGCTCGAATCCTTCCTCGACGAAGATTCTTCTGGCTACTATGGCTTTACGATGCTCGATGCGACGGAAAAGACCCGCTTGTTCGGCTTTGAGTCTCGCTTAAAAATCGGTGACTTCTACAATCTCGATACGATGTTCATAACGGGAATGCAACTGCCGATTGGAAAGTCCACAATCAAAATTTATGCTGTCGATCAAGCGTATGCCGATTATCAAAACTACCTGCTCGAAAGCTTTGAAGATCCGCGTGTGAAATCGCGAACGAACATCGAAAATGGAAACGGTGTTTTTGCGGGGATGCTTGTGGATTCCGTTTTGATGAATATTCACTCGGACGATTACATTACCTACAGCTATGCGCGCGTTTATGGTTGCGATAATCACAAGGATGCCGATGGGGATGAGGATCCTTGGAATACCAAGTACTGCCGACTTTTCCAGGAAACCTATTGCTCGGATTCTTCGACGGTCGTGAAACCGATCCCGACGTGTTATCCTGTGGCTGTAAAACTTGCGATGTTGCACGATAGCTCTTCGTGGTCGGTATATTTGCCGGACACGCTTTCGGAAGTTTCGGCCAAGCAGGAGGCTTATGCGGATGGCCTAAAGCGATACTGTGTTTCTAGCAATTTCAAAAGTACATCGATTGCAGATTGTGGACAAATCTATGAAGAATGTCAGGTTGCACTCGACAGCAATTCATGCAAGGATTACATTTGGAAGTGGTGCTCGGATCGCGATTGGGATCTTTCGGCTTATCCGCAATGTGGAACAGCGCTTGTCAGTGAATTCTATAGCAAACAGCTGAATTCCAGCGTTCTTCAAAGAGTTGTCGATCTTTGGTGCAAAGAAAACGAAAATGATCCGCAGTGCAAAAGGGAATGATGATGAACAGGAAAAGTAAAATGCCGCATTTTAGGAGCTTGGCCTTGGGCGCTTTAATATTCGCTGTGGCTGGATTTGCCGATGTCGATTCCGACATTCGCGATTTGCAGTTGCAGAAAGAAACTCTCCAAGGTGAAATCCAAAAATTAAATGCCCAGATTTCTGCGACAGATTCCATGCTCAAAGCCGACGACAAACGATTTAAGACTTTGCAGGAACGTTTCTTGGCAGATTCGGAACGCCGTAAAGCGGAAATCGATTCGCTGAATTCCAAAATCAAGAACGTGGCTTCTCAATTGCAGGAGGAGCGTTCCAAGCAGGCGCGGGCCAAGAACCGTAGCGAAAACGTCAAGGCAAAACGAAAAGCGCTTTCGCTTGCGCTCTTCGCCATCAGCAAACAGCTAGAAGCTCAAATCGAACAGACGATTCCTTGGGAACGTGAAGCCCGCCTCGATCGGGCCAAGGCTCTTTCTCGGGATCTGGAAAGCGGAAACGCATCTGCGGAAGAAGGCTTTTCTCGCTTAAAGGCTTTGATTGCGGAAGAAATCAAATTTGGCGATGAAGTTGCGATCATCCATTCTCCGCTAACGAGAAAGAATGGGGAACTGATCAATGCCCAGATTTTGCGCATTGGAAACCAGTGGATGGTTTACGGCGATGACAATGGAACCGTCTACGGGGCGCTTGTTCGAAAAATGGAAAACGGAAACATTTCGTATGAATGGAATGAGGACTTGAATTTGCAGGAACGTAGTGCGGTCAAGTTCGCTTTGGATGTGAAACAGGCAAAGAAGCCTCCTCAGATGGTGACGCTTCCGGTCAGCCTTTCGATTGTGGGGAGGAACTAAGATGTTGTTTTCTACGAGTCATACGGATTGCCACGTAATCCTTCTTGCGTTGCTCCTCCTTTCAACGAACGCCTTGGCGTGGCCGTGGTCTTCGGACAAGAAAAAGAATCTAGAAGAACAGGCGCGCATCCAGGATTCCTTAAAGCGCGAAGAACTGAAAAATTTACAGCGTGAAGTCGATGCGCTTACCCGTATCCGTTTGCAAAAAGCGGATTCGCTTGAAAAGCTCGAAGCGGAACATTGGAGAAAACGTTATGCGGAATCGGAACTTTCCGAAGAACATCAAGTGGCAACGCGGGAACTCGACGGACGTTATTCCAAGCTTTCGACAGATCTCGGTCGTGTCAATGAAGAAGTTCTCGCGAGTAAAGAACTCACGTCCGATGCGGAAGAAAAGGCGCTTTCTGACGAGAATGCCTATGACGCACTTCGGATGCAGATAAAGCTTTCCATCGATAAGACGCTGGGTGACGTCACTGGAGATTACCCGCTTGGCATGAACGATCGCCTTCTCCGTTTGAAAGAAGCCGAAAATGCTGTAGAAGGCAAAAATCCGAATGCGCTTTCTGCAGCCCGGATCTTTTTAGGCGATCAGCTTTTACGTCATGAGATGACTTATTCCCAGTCGTTTGAAAATACCATTTCGCAGATCGGTTCTCGTCCCGATGTAAAAGTGAACCGCTTGAGACTCGGCACGGTCTTTTTAGGCGAAGTCGCCTTGGATAATCAAAATGTCCAGGCGCTGATTCGTTCAGGAGCGTTGCAGGGAAAAGTCTTTGAATGGAATTCGAACCTTCCTCAGGAAATGGCTTCCCAGATTCAGAAGGCGGTTTCGGAAGCGGGGAATTCTTCTGTCGAAGTCGCGGTTCCCATCGATGTGTTGCAGAATAAGGCGGTCAAAAATTCGATTACCGATACTCAGGAGCTTTCGTTTATCGAACAAGCCAAAGCCTTTTTTAAGAAAGGCGGCATCGTGATGTATCCGCTGATGTTGGTGGCCATTTTTGCGCTCCTTTTGAGCTTGGAACGCTTTATCGTTTTAACTCTGCGCGGGCGTATTCGCAAGCAGATGATGAATCGGTTTAACGTTTATCTTGAAAATTCGCAATTTGAAGAAGCGGCGGAACTTTGCCTGAAAGAAAATACGAGCTTGTCGATGGTCCTCTTCGCTGTTGTAAATAAGGCACGAGAAAATCGCGAGGCTGCCGAAAAGGCTTTGCAGGAAGCTTTGCTTCGGGAACAGCCAAAACTGGACCGTCGCATGGGACTGCTTGCGGCTATGGGGACCATTGCGCCTTTGCTCGGGCTTTTGGGAACGGTGACCGGTATCATTACGCTTTTTAACGTGATTACGGAAGTCGGAACAAATGACGCGCGGGTTCTCGCCGGAGGCATTTCGGAAGCGCTCGTCACGACGGAAACAGGTTTGATTATTGCAATTCCAGTCATGATCTTGCATGGACTTCTCAGTGAAAAAATCGAAAAGGTCACGAGTGAAATGTATGTGCGAAGCACATCCCTTTTAAATCAACTGTTTGAAAAATGAAAAAATAGAGCTCCATCATGTACGTTTTCATAGAAGCTTTACAAAGTACGTTCCTCGCCGGCGGATCTGTGATGCTCCCGATCATTCTCACGGGTGTCATCGGCTTCTATTATCTGTATTCCACGTGGATGCGCATCGGTGGAGATGCTTTCCGCAAAGACGTTTACAAGATTGTGGAAATGCTCCGCAACGATTTGAACATACGTGCGGAAGATCCGCTCCGTTTTGCAAGCAAGCATCTCGGGCTGCGGGGCGGAATCGTTTCGAGGGAACTGCGGCTCGCGTTGAATGTGGCAAAGGACACGCCTGAAAAATATCGCGAATATATGCAGGTCCGCATGATTAAAACAGTGCAGTATATGCGGCAGGGAACTCACATCATCTCGGTGATGGCTGCGGCTGCGCCTTTGCTCGGGCTTCTCGGAACGGTGACGGGAATGGTCTCGACATTTGAAGTCATTACCTTGTACGGCAACCAGAATCCGGTCCTCATGGCGGACGGGATTTCGGAAGCGTTGATTTCGACGCAAAGCGGTTTGCTCGTTGCGTTCCCGCTGACGCTCTTAAAACAGCGCTTGGACGAACGCATTGAATATTTAACGGAACAGCTTGAACTCGGCGCAACGATCATCGAAAACTATATGTCCTTGCAAGCGACGCCCAAAGCAACCTAGGAATTTTTATGAACTTCAATCTTCCCCGTAAAAAGCAAAAAGATATGGGCATCGATATGGGCCCTCTGATGGACATCGTGTTCATCTTGCTCATCTTCTTTGTCGTCACATCGAGCTTTACCCGCGAAACGGGCGTCGACGTCACCAAGCCGCAGGCACAAAGCGCAAGCCAGCTGGAAAAAGAAAACCTTCTCATCGCCATCACACGCGAAGGGACGATCCACATCAACGAACGTCAGGTGGATCTTGCCAGCCTGCAAGACATCTTAAAACAGTCCTTGGCCAAAACGCCGGATCGCGAAGCGGTGATTATCGCCGATAAAGGCTCCGAAACAGGCGTTCTCGTTCAGGTCATCGATGCGTGCAATTTAAGCGGCGTCAAAAAAGTTTCGATTGCTGCGCAGGCGGAATAAACCCTATGATCCGAAAGATTCTCAAAAGATTCTCGGTTTTGATCGTTGCGATTTTCAGTAGCTGTCTTTTGGTGTTTTCGGTGACGGTGGCGAATCTCTTTTTGCAGGGAAAGATTTTTAATGAGAGAAAATTTGTCAAGACCGAAGTCGCCGTGAAAAAAGTGGAAGAGGTCCAAAAGAAACAGGAACAGAAGAAGCCCGCCCGTAAACCGAATCGTCAAAAATTGAATTCCCGCTCGCCTAAAGCAGGACCGCGGATGGCGATGAATTTGGGCGTGGCCGGTCAAAGTGGGGGAGCGGCAATTAGCGATGAATTGGTCGCCGATTTTAGAGGCGGAGCTTTGGCAAATGAAAACGGCGACGTGGATAAAAAGCCTTCCAGCCGAGCGATGCCTCAGTTTCAGGTCCCTCCGCAAATTCGCGACCGCGAAATCGATGCGATGCTTCGTTTAAGTTTTTGCGTGGATGCAAGCGGACACGTTTATGATATCCGTGTAGTCGAAGAATCGCCTGCGGGATCGGGGCTTGCCGATGCGGGCAGAGAGGCTTTGAAACGGATGAGTTTTGAACCTGCAGAAAAAAATGGGAAAGCGGTCCCGTTCTGCGGAATGGAACAACCGTTTGAGGTCAAGTTCCGTGATTAAACGTTTTCTGACATTGCGAGCATTCTTTGCCATCGCCTTCTTCACCGCCTTTGCCTTCTCTGCGCAATCCGCCGCCGATCTCATGGACCGCGCGAACGCTCTTTACCGCGGGGGCAAATTCAAAAATGCAATCATCCTTTACCGTAAGGCCGCTGACCGTGGCGCCGATCCCGTCGCCGTCAGTTTCAACATCGCGAACAGCTACTATCAAACTGAAAAGTTTCCCGAAGCCGCTGCGAATTATCGCAAGGCCGTAGACTATTCAAACGGGACGTTCTCTCCGGCTCTCTTCAACATGGCGTCCGTTTACTTCCGCTTAAAGCAGTACCCGGAATGCATTGCCGCGTACCATCGCGCGCTCAAGCTTGAACCGGATAATGTTTCGGGGTGGCTCTATCTTGGAGAAGCTTACAGCAAAACAGGCGACAAAATCGGAGCGCTCAAGGCTATCGAAAAAGCCTACGCCTTAGTCAAGTCCGATATCAGTTTCGTGTACCAGCTTTCCGAAGCGAACATCGCTGTGGGCGATTTTGAACGCGCTATTTCCGTGATTCGCGAAGGGTACAGCTCCCATCCCGAAGAAATCGATTTTTTGGTGTATTTGGGAGACGTTTACCGACTGCAAAAGGATTACGAGCAGAGCGCTGGAAGTTACCGCGAAGCTCTGAATATTCGCCCGGATGACGTGAATACGATGTACAAGCTTGCCGACGTCCTGGTTGAAGATAAAAAGCAATTCGTTGCGATGGATGTTCTGGCGAACATTCTCCAGATCCAGCCAAATTTTACCGATGCGGCAATCTTCCTTGGTAACGTTGCTTACGATACCCGCTTCTTTGAACGCGCGGAAACCGCTTACGAGCAGGCTGCAAAAAACGGTAGCCCAGAAGCCGTTTTCGGCTTCAAGAATCTCGCTTACGAAGCACGTCTGCAAAAGCGTTCAGATGAGGCTTTGCGCCTCTTAAAGCTCGCGCAAAAATATTATCCGGCAGACGCCACGCTTGAAGCGGAAATTCTCGATATCGAAAATCCGGATCGTTGATTCCAATTTGGAATGAAGAAATAAGACAGTCTTTCGTTTTGCGCTTTAAGCCTTGGAACTTTTGGGAATGCCGTATAAAGCAAAAGGTCCGATTCTTTTCAGAACCGGACCTTTATGCGGTCGGACAGACTTGAACTGTCAAGCGATTGCTCGCACTAGCACCTCAAGCTAGCGTGTCTACCAAATTCCACCACGACCGCGTTAGAATTGGTTACGTGCGGTAATATAGAATAAAATCGGAATTTTGTCAAAAGGAATCGTGCAAAAAAATGAAAAATCTTTAACTTTTTAGATCCCCAAAATCCAGACTTAGACGTTCGTTTTGTATTGTCGAACTTCCAAAAGTTTTGAAGGAAAAAAACATCGCTGCGGGAATCTTTGACATCGAAAATCCGGAACATCCAATCTTTAGATGGAAAAAGATACCTGCATTGCCGCGAAGCATCGGACAGTCTTTTTTTGCGTTTAGAACTTGGAACTTTTGGGAGTGCTGTATAAAGCAAAAGGTCCGATTCTTTTCAGAACCGGACCTTTATGCGGTCGGACAGACTTGAACTGTCAAGCGATTGCTCGCACTAGCACCTCAAGCTAGCGTGTCTACCAAATTCCACCACGACCGCGTCAGAACTTGTTCAAACGCTTAGGTTACTGTGCGGCTGGAGCCGGTGCTGCCGGAACGGCTGCTGGTTCTGCTGCGGGAATCGTTGCAGCCGGAAGCTGCGGAACTTCTTGCGAAGTAGCGGTCTGTTCGGCAGACTGCTTCAAGGCAGAAGTGGACTTTGCCGAACGATCCTGCTGGATAGTCATATAACCCAGAGCGAAGACGAGCACCAAATAAACGATGCCGACAATCCGCGTAAGCTTCTGAACGAAAGTAGCAGCTCCTGCTGTCGAGAAGGCAGACTGGGAAGTCATTCCGCCGAGACCTGCGAGACCGCCCATCTTGTCATTCTGAAGGAGAATCAGCATGACGAGGAAGAGGCAAAGGAAGACGTGGATTACGATTCCGACCCAAAAAAGTGTAGACATGTTCTGATTTACCTTGCGCTTAAATTACTTAGCTTCTGCTGCGTCGATGATAGCCTTGAAAGTGTCAGCCTTGAGGCCAGCACCGCCAATGAGACCGCCGTCGATGTCCTTCTGAGCGAGGAGGCCCGGAGCGTTTGCACCCTTCATGGATCCACCGTACTGAATGCGCATGCCTTCAGCAACAGCTTCGCCGTAGATTTCCTTCACGACGGAACGTGCGTAAGCCTGCGTGTCCTGAGCCTGTTCGTCGGTAGCGGTCACGCCAGTGCCGATAGCCCAAACCGGTTCGTATGCGAGAACGCACTTTGCAGCGTCTTCAGCGGAAACGTCCTTGAATGCGCCCTTGATCTGCAGACCGAGGATTTCCTTCAAGATGCCGCCGTTGCGCTGCTCGAGAGTTTCGCCAATGCAGATAATCGGCTTGAGGCCCGCTTCGAGGGTCTTCTTGACCTTGAGGTTCACGGTTTCTTCCGTTTCATGGAAGTACTGACGCTGTTCGGAGTGACCGATGATCACATATTCTGCTCCGATTTCCTTGACCATGTCGATGGAAACCTTACCGGTGTATGCGCCCTGGTCCTTCCAGTGGATGTCCTGGATAGCGAGCTTCACGTTGGTGCCCTTGATGACATCTGCAACCTTTGCAGCGGCGAGGTAGGTCGGAGCAATGACGACTTCAGTCTTCTTCACGTCCTTGACAGCTTCCACGATATCCTTAGCGAGCTGAACGCTTTCGCTAACGGTCTTGTTCATCTTCCAGTTACCAGCAATAATATACTGACGCATTATGTTAACTCCTTCAATAGGGTTATTGTTTTGAAATTCGAAGTCAAATGTAGAAAAAAAGCGCTGTCTTGGAACAACGCTTTTTCAAAAGGTCTAGAATTTGGGATTAATAGACGTTTTCTAGGCTCTTCTTCGGAGGCTGAGAACCACCGTAGCGGTCTCCTTCGATTTTTTCGAGCACGAGTTCGTGTTCATAGCCCTTCAAACGGACAATTTCCGGCTCCTTCCACTTGAGGCGGGTGATCAGGTTGCCGTCTGTCGTGAGGTATTCCCACACATAGCCGTCTTGCATTTCGCGGTCAGGAGGTCCCCAAAGAAGGTTCACCATTTCCTGGGTCATGCCTTCTTCGATGTAGCCCTGGAGGAAGATATCCTTCAGGCGCTTTTCAATGCCCATGCTTTCCTTCGTCGCGAAGTATTCGCGTTCGTACTGTTCCACGCCGCGTTCGACGAGGACCGGGGAAGAATGGCGGCTATTGCACGCGGAAAGGCTGAGAGCCGCAAGTCCGAGTACGATCAACTTATTCCACTTCATAATCGCTCCTAAAAATGCGTTTTAACCTTTTGTAAGATAAAAAAATTTTCTTTTGACCGATAGTAAATTTTTACTGCACTTCGGAATCCGGAGCTTTCATGCTTTCTAGGAGCTTTTCGATTTCCTGGACGGCATCTTCGGCATAGCGATTGACGAGTTTGGACGCGGATTTTGCGATTTCACGCGGTTCGGAACCTTCCAACGGTTCCTTTTCGTCATAGACTTTTTTCCAGAGGGTCGAATCCTTTTTTACATCGCGGAAGGCGAGTTCGATCGCGACGCGGGCGTAGCGGTCGGTCGAATCGTTGTCAACTTCTTCGATCGCCATCAGGAATCCGGTGAATTCCATGTCCGGCATTTCCGTGGCGCGCTGTTCTACCTTTTCAAAGAGTCCACTCTTTTGCAGGTCTTCGGTGAATACGTTTGCAATCTGATGAGCTGGGGAAGTCGCCCACAGGTCGTGGTTGTATGCCATAAAGTCATACGGGGATTCGCGGTAGACGATGTTCGAAGAATTGTACGCCGGATCAACGGTGAATTTTTTCACGACGACCTTGTACGGATAGCTTTTGGAAGCCTTGACGGAAAAGTCCGAAGCGAGCGTGTAATACCGCGTGAGCGTCGCCGAACTGGAACAGGCGGAAAGGAGAAACATCGAGAGGGCGAGGGCAGAAGTCAGCAAAGATTTTTTCATGGGAATTACCTCGGGTTAGCGACCGGCTGGAGCTTCGGAACGGATGAGCGCAGACGGATTCTGCTTGATCTTTTGCGAGAAGTCGTTCAGGTTCGAAAGGACCGCGTTCAGCTGATCCAAGACTTCGGACAGGCGACCCTGATTGTTATACAGGGCGAGGTCCGCTCTTTGGGAAAGATGGTTCACGGATTCCAGAGCGGAAACCAGGTTATCGTTGAGGGACTTCGTGTCGATGACGTCGAGCTTTTCCTGGAGAAGCACAAGGTTCGTTTCGAGCTTCTTCGCGATCTGCGCCTGTTCCACGTCGTCGAGCGTCTTGTGCAGGGAGGTTGCCGCCGCTTCGATTTCCTGCATCGGTTTTTGAGCGTTGCGGGTCAATTTGCTTGTGTTTTCGCTCGTCTTTTCCAAGTTCTTGAGTGTGTTCGAAATCGCCTGGGCGTTTTCATCGGAAAGGATTTTGTTCAGCTGTTCAAAGATCCTTTCGATGCGTTCCACCGAGTTGCCTGCTTTGCCAAGAACCTGGGTAATCGCATTCGGAGCGGCAGGAACGTAACCGCCTTCGGGAATGTCCTGTTCGCCGACCCGTCCGCCCGAAAGAACAAGATCCTTTTGGCCGGTAAGCGAAATGCCGTGCGTCATCTGGGCGCGGGTGCCGGTCTTGATCGGCGTGTCTTCGCGGACGTTAAAGCGGACGACGACATTGTCGAGGTTCGTGCTGTCGATATAGATGTCGGTGACGTTACCGACTTCGATACCGTTCAGCTTCACCTTCGCATCGATCGAAAGGCCGATGACCGATTCCGAAAAGATCGTGTAGTAATCGGTCTTGTGCTTGGACAGCTGCTGCTGGGCGATAAAGACCGTAAAGCCGATTGCCAGTCCCAAGCAGATCAGTAGAAAAATGCCGAGTCGGATGCGTTCTGTTCTTGTGGTATCCATAAAAACCTTTTAATTCTCAAACTCAAAATGGATGAATCGTTTGTTCACTACAGGATTGTCGTGCTCGCGGGCAAAGAACTTGTGAATGACTGGAATGTCGGAGTGGAGACCTTCATCCAAGGTTCCATCCATCAAAATGTTTCCGTTCTGCAGGTAGATGAACTTGTCCGTAATCGTTTTGATACTTTCCAGTTCGTGCGATACGATGATGACGGATACGCCGAGCGTATCGCGGAGTTCTAGCAGCAGTTCGTCGAGCGAACGGGACGTGACCGGGTCGAGACCAGCGGAAGGTTCGTCGCAAAAGAGAAGCTCCGGTTCAAAGGCGATGGCGCGGGCAAGAGCCGCACGCTTGCGCATACCGCCCGAAAGTTCCGAGGGGAACTTGTAAAAGGCGTTCAGCAGGTGAACCTTTTCTAAACGGTCGGCGACGATTTCGTTCAGAGTCGTCTGAGCGAGCTTCGGATAGCTGCGGCGCAGCGGAAGGGCGACGTTTTCGGCGACGGTCAGGTTTGTGAGCAATGCGCCACCTTGGAAAAGGACGCCCATGCGACGGCGCAGTCTGTCGGGAATCGGCTCCTTGGTCTGGATTTCTTCGCCAAAAAAGGAAAGCGTTCCCGAAATCGCATGCTCGAGCTTTAGAATATTGTTCAGAAGAGTGGACTTGCCGCATCCCGAAGCACCGAGAATCATTCGGATCTCACGAGGCTGCACGGTAAAAGAGATATCCTCTAGGATAATCTTTTGACCGTAACCGGCGCGGAGATGTTTGACGTCAAGTGCGGACATAGAACCTTTAATAGAAGATGAACGAGAAAATGGCGTCGGCGATGATGATGCCCGAAATGGACGTCACCACGCAAGAGGTGGTAGCTTTGCCGACAGCGTCTGCACCACCGCGTACATTCAAACCCTTTTGGGCTGCGACAAGGGCAATGATCCATCCGAAGACGAGAGACTTGACCATGCTCTTGAGGATCAACGTGACGGTGATGCCGTCTTTCAGCGAAAGGATATAGTTGTACGGGGAAATCTCACAGACGAGATCGGCTACGATCATTCCGGCAAGGCATCCGAAGATCGAGGAACAGAACGAAAGAATAGGGACCGCAACGCTCAGCGCCTTAAAACGGGGGAGCACCAAAAACTGGATCGGGGGAATACCCATGGTCCGCAGCGCCTTGATTTCTTCTGCAACGGTCATACTCGCAATTTCTGCGGTAATCGAGCTTCCCGAGCGCCCCGCCAGAATAATCGAACTCAGAAGCGGTCCGATTTCGGCGAACATCAAAAATCCGAGACCGCCGGCGAGGTAAGAACCGCCGCCCACCGCATTCAGCATAAACGAGCTTTGGAAGGCAAGCGAAAAGGCGATCAAAAAGACGAGTAGAAAAACGATACCGCAGGCGTTACTGCCCAAACGGAACAGTTGGAGCGAGGTGCCGTGAAACGGAATGTGGTTTTTATCGAAAACTCGGGAGAATGTCCAGTAGATGCATTCGCTTAAAAGGTAAGCAAAATTTTTAAAACCGTCCAAAATGTAGAACCCACGCTCGCCGAGCTTTTCGATAAAGCTCATCTTTTGGCTGTCGTCTTTTGGGGGAACGATATTGACCGTGAGTTTCGAAAGTTTTTCGCGAATCGGGGCGGCAAAGCCTTTGAGTACACAGCGCCGGTTCAAATTTTCAGCGGCGGTGGCGATGTCAGCAAGGAAGGTTTCCCCGAAAAAATCCAGGGATTCGACAGCCGAACCGTCCAAACGAAGGTCGCCATGGCGTAAAATGCGATGGCAACGCTTTTGGAGGGTTGCGAGATCCTTCGGAGAAATATCCCTCGGGAGTGAAACTGTCGTAAAATTATCCATTGTGCTTCAATTTAGAAAAGAAAAGCAGACTTCTTGACGGAATTCGTTTGTAATGCGATAGAAACGGATAGATTGCGGATGAATTGATTTAAAAAAGCGCAAAATATTTTTACTTTTGAACTGATGAATTTATCCCGTTTGTGCAAAAGAGTCGGACTTGGTGCACTGTTGCTTGGCAGTAGCGTGTTTGCAGACATTTTTGACATGAACGGTCTTTACCGCTTGCAGTACGGTCCGAACCTTTCTTACAACATTTCGGCGAATACGCCTTTTGTCTGGGGTCAGTGGCTGAACCAGGCGACGGGAACGATCTCGTTCAACTGGATTGAACCGCTTTACGAGTTGCCGTATGGGAATGTCTTGGATGAGGATGCGGCTTTTTTACGCGTCTCCGCGGAAATAGAGCTTTCTCCGTTCTACGGAGGGTTCCGCGTCGGTTTGGGCGGTCGTCCGTTTGCGATGAATCCGCAGATTGAAGCACGATTCCTGTACGAGCATTACACGTACTTCAATTCGAATGTGGAAATAACCTTGGCTAGCAGTGCGGAAAACGGGAACATTGCGGATTCCTGGAATGCGGACTGGATTACGGACCGTGTCTATTCCGATGAAGCGACCGTCGATTTTATGCAGAATTTTGCATTCTACTTCGACCTTGAATATGCGTTTGGCGAGGATGCCATTCTCGGTATCGGCACGCATTTCACCTTGGTCGATATCAGCACGCCGTTTGAAGGAAAAAGTTACGATTACCGCCGTAACATTCCGGTCTTTAGCCGGGATTATATCATTGATTTAATCGCTTACACCTATATTCCGCTGACGAAAAATTGGGCGGTTGCCGGTTATTTGAACCAGTACAACACGGGAAATTCCCGCTCTTCGAGAAATACGTATCTCAAGGAACCTCTCAGCTACACGATTTCTTTGTTAGGACCTTCGCTGCGTTGGGGGGATAACAAGGAAAGCAAGCTGACTCTTCTCGGCGGTTTCTGGCTACGTGAAAAGAAACGTTTTTACAGCGGAGATCTTTCGCAGCAATTCCTAGTGCATTTGCAATTTCAGCGGAACTTCAACTTCGCTATCCAGCCGGTTCCAAAACACTGATTCCGTTTTGTATATTTTTTGCAGATGGGGAGTTTTAGGCTCTTCTATTTTCGGAAAGGGCTTCGCTTCTGCCGGCTTGTAAATGCGGAACGCTGTCCTTGTCCAGAGGCTTCCGGTGTAATCATTGCCTTCAAAATCGATGATGGTTGGAACAGTGATAGCGCTGTACTCCTTCCAGGAGTGGATGTGGAGCTTGCGAGTTTCACCACGGGGGCCGTTCATCTGTAAAGAATCCGGCTGAGATCCGAGGCCTTTGACAATGGAGTACCATGCTTGGGAATAGGCGGTGTACAGGACTGCGGAATCGTTGTGCAGACTGTCGTAGCAGAGGTAATTTCCGCGGGCGAGCAGTTCAAAGTCGTCCCATTTGAGAGGACTTTCGCCGATGTATTCCTTGAGATGGTGCATGGCCATTTGACGGCGCACATTTTCTTTTTTGAATTCGAGATAGCGGAAGTCCGGGGTGGAAATATAGCGGTAAGATTCCTTGCCGGAGAGCGTGATGTCGAAAGTGTCCGCCTCATTTGGATGGTGACGCCAAATGATGTCCGTGTGGACGCGGGAAAATTCGCGGTTCACAAAACGTCCTTCCAAGGAAATCACGGCAGAAGTTCCGATAAAATCCTGCGGACACACGTCTGCTAAGGCAAAAACGCTGAAAAGATTTACAAAGAAAAAAAGAAACGCGGATGCTCTCATGACATCTGCAAAGATAGTTTTTTGAAATTCAACGATTGAATCAAGGCCCGAAATGCTTATAAAAAAGTCCTTTTCCCATTCGCGAGGCGGTCGGAATATGGCGAAACCGAAGCCAGGTTGGATTGGAAAAAGGGCTTTTATCAACGGAGCTCTAATTAAGCTTCTTCTGCCGTGGTCTCCTCGGTCACATCGTCGCCAAGAGCAAGGCCGTCTTCCTCGGCGATGTCGAACATCTTCACGTCCTTCATCTTTTCGCGGATCTTTGCGTCGATTTCGGCACAAATTTCCGGATTGCTCTTGAGGAAAAGGCGGGTGCTTTCGCGGCCCTGACCGATGCGTTCGCCGTTATAAGAGAACCAGGAACCGCTCTTTTCGACGACGTCCAGTTCCACGCCGAGGTCAAGGATGCTCGCTTCGCGAGAAATGCCCTGGCCGTAGAGGATGTCGAATTCGCACTGGGTAAACGGTGCGGCGACTTTGTTCTTCACAATCTTGACACGGGTACGGTTACCGATGACGTCTTCGCCGCTCTTGATCTGGGCGATACGACGAATGTCGATACGCTGGGAAGCATAGAACTTCAAAGCGTTGCCGCCGGTAGTCGTTTCCGGGTTGCCGAACATCACGCCGATCTTCATACGGAGCTGGTTGATGAAGATCATGCAGGTGTTGGACTTGGAGAGAATGCCTGTCAGCTTACGGAGAGCCTGGGACATCAAACGGGCCTGGAGTCCGACGTGGTTATCGCCCATTTCGCCGTTGATTTCTGCCTGCGGAACGAGGGCTGCGACGGAGTCGATGACGATAAGGTCGATGGCACCGGAGCGGACGAGGGTTTCGGCGATGTCAAGAGCCTGTTCACCGGTATCCGGCTGGGAAACGAGAAGCTGATCGATGTTGATGCCCAAGTGGCGGGCGTAGACCGGGTCAAAGGCGTGTTCTGCGTCGATAAAAGCAGCAACGCCGCCCTGCTTTTGGGCTTCTGCGATGGCGTGGAGCGAAAGGGTTGTCTTACCCGAAGATTCCGGTCCATAAATTTCGATGATACGGCCACGCGGGAAACCTCCCACGCCGAGAGCCATATCCAGCTGGATGCAGCCCGACGGGATCACCGGAATGTTCTGTTCCGGCTGGCCGCCCAACGTCATGATGGAACCCTTACCGAAGTTCTTTTCGATCTGGGCGATGGCGGCTTCGACGGCCTTGGCCTTTTCGCCAGAAAGCGGGGTATTGAGGGTTGCAGCTGCAGATTTCTTTGCCATGTTTTTATTCTCCAATTGATTTTTGTTCTTTGTAAATATATAAACTACTGAACTTTTGTGCAAGTGCTTTTCTGTTCATTTTCTTCGAGAATCGCACGGCGCAGAGCGTCCAGCACTTTAAAGACGCTTTTGCGACGGATTTGTCCACGATTCCCAGAAAATTTTTTGCAAAACGCGATTCTTTTACATTCCGAGACGACGGCCATCCAAACAAGACCGACCGGTTTTTCCGGGGTGCCGCCATCTGGGCCTGCGACGCCGGAGGTGGCGACCGCCCAGTCCGTATGGTACGCCTTGCGGGCGCCTTCGGCCATGGCGAGCACCGTTTCTTCGCTCACGGCTCCGTGGGCGAGGAGTGTTTCGTGCGGAACACCGACGATATCTTCCTTCGCTTCGTTCCAATAGGTGCAGGCGCCGCCTTTAAAGATTTCGCTCACACCGGCAAGGTTCACCATTTCGCTCGAAATCATGCCGCCTGTGCACGATTCCGCCGTCGAAAGCGTTTCGCCACGACCTTTAAGCAGCTTCACGATCTGTTCGGGAAGGCTTTTCCCGTCCGTCGAAACGACGCAAAGCTTGTCATCCAAGGCTTCGATCAGCTGTTTTTCGACAGCTTTCAAAACCTCTTCGGATTCCCGCGTATAGGTGCGGAAGATAATCGCATCATCCACGGGAAGGCTCGACCACGAAACGCCTGCGGGAAAGTTCACCTTTTGGAACATCTCCGCCATATTCGATTCGAAAAGTCCCGCAAGGCGCAACTCCCTGCAATAGAACGGCTTCACGCCTTTCGCCGCGAGGAATGGGACGATATGACGATCGAACATTTCGTGCGCTTCGAACGGAACGCCTGGAAGTGCGAAAAGAGTCACGCCATCTTGCGAAATGGAAAATCCCGGAGCTGTACCGACCGGATTCTCGAGAACCTGGGCTCCACGCGGAAAATACGCTTGGATCTTGTTCGCATCTGAATACTTCCAACCCTTGCTTTCGATGAAGGCGCGGATCGGGGCAATGCATTCCTCGTGGAATTCAAGCGGAGCCTTGAAGGTTTCTGCAACAAGATAGCGTGTCTTGTCGTCTTCCGTAGGACCGAGACCGCCGCCGAGGATTACCGTTTGGACATTCGCCTTGCGGATCATTTCCCAAGTGGCATTCCAGACGCTTGCGTCGTCCGGAAGGGTAATCTCGTAAGAAACTTCGAAACCGAGATCGCGCAGACGACCGGCCATCCAGTGGGCGTTCGTATTCAGCGTGTATCCCTGGGTGAGTTCTGTTCCCAAGTTCACGATCGCGACTTTGTTATCGATGTTGTTCTGCATTGTTTCGTTTTCCTTGTCCATAAGATAGCTATTAATTATGACAAAAAATGTCAAATTTGAAAATTGTGGAATTTTTTCTCTTTGACAGCTGAAAAGATAGATTTTGCCAAAGTCCTTTTTATTATAATTTGCCGTGATGCGATTTTCGGCTTCCTCATTTTTGCTTTTTTTTGTTTGGCTGCTTGCCTGTGCGGGTGTGGCTGTTGCCGCCGATGCAAAGAGTGTGACGGCGGACACGGCTAAAGTCGAAAAAGTGCAGAATCGGGGGGAAGATCCTCGGACGGAGGAAGACGAAGAAGATCTGGAAGATGCGGAAGATTCGGCTGGAGTCGAATTGGAAGAACCGGTGAAAATCGCGGAACGCGGAAAAACGGGCGTCGCCCGAATCGATTCCTTACAGACCTACGAATGGGACGTGGAAACGGAGCACAACTCGCTTCCGCTGACGATGCTCTTTAGTCTTTTTCCCGGCGGTGGACAGTTTTATACGGGGCATTATATCCGCGGTGGCTTCATCACGGCTCTTGAACTCGCTCTCGCTTACGAAGTGTTCATCAACAAGCGTTACCAAAAGAATCGCCGCTTTGACCAGGCAAAGAAATTCCAGGATTCCGTTTATACGTATTCCCGTAAAATGCTTCGTAATCGGGACAGCCTCTCGTATTTCCAGGCAAAACGGAACGAGTATGCGGAACAGATTCGCACGTTCAGCGACCATAAAATCGAAGAAGAAGATTTGCGCAAGTCCGAACTCACTTGGATGATCGGTATTCACATTTACAGCATCTTCGATGCTTACGGAATTTGGGTGAATAATCAGGGCCACAGCGTGGAATACCGCCCAGTGCTCGGCGCCTTGCTCCGTTCCTTTGTTCCGGGCTGGGGCCAGATGTACAATCAGGAATATGGCAAGGCGGGCCTTTTGTACATGGGACTTCTCGGCGCATCGGTCAGTATTTATTCGCGTCAGAACGTGATCAATTATTATTTGGACCGTAAGCATGCGCTCGAAAAGGAAAACCCTGCGAGTGAAAGCCTTGACCGCATTAATGAACAGATTCTTTACTTCCGCAAGAACCGCAACCAGTATATTTGGGGAGTCGTGTTAATTTATCTGTATTCGATTGGCGATGCCGTCGTCGATGCGATGATGAGCGATTTTGACAGCCCGGCGCATTTTGTGCTTGGACCGGACTTCCGGGGCGGTCTTGAAGCTTCGATAACTTTAGATTTTTAGGCGCCTGGATTTTACAGGCTCATGATGTAGTCGACGAGCGATGGCTGTTGCTTGCCGCCGTAGAGCGTTTCAAAGGAACCCTTGAGCTTGCCGTTTGCGTCGAGGTCGATTTCGAAACGGGTCACCATCGCATAAGGGAATTCCGCTTCTACAAATTGGGAATCCGGAAGTCCGCAAATGGAATGCTCGATTGCGGCGATCACGCCTGCATGCGAAACGAAAAGGACTTCCTTTTGGCCGTAAATGCTCTTGATGAATGCGCCGATGCGCTTGTCGACATCGTGAAAGGATTCGCCGCCTCCCGGAAAACGGAACCCGCGGAGGTCCGCCTTCCAGGCGTTCATCTGGTCTTTGGGAACATCGGAAAGCTTGACGTTTTCCCAAGCCCCGTAATGGATTTCCTTTAAAGCGTCTTGTTTGACGGCGGGAAGGTTCAGGGCTTCGGAAGCCCTTTCGGCAAGCTTGTAACAACGCTTTAACGGGCTTGCGTAAAGTTCCGTCGCTTTGCACTTTTCTTTTAAGACTTGAATCGCTGGAGGGAATTCTTCTGCAAAGGAAGGGGAAACATCAAAATCCGTTTGGCCGTAGCAGACGTCATTCGGATTGTAAGGCTTGGTGTGACGAAGAGTCCAAAGAATCATTTGCAGAATACCGAAAAAAGGCTAAAATCAAAAAGTCGAGTTCCAAAAGCTTTTAAAACAAAAATCCCTAGACTACCCATCCACATAAAAATTCACAAGTCCGTTGCTGCTCTCGCTCTGGCGGGTTGCCCGCAAACAATCATTGAACGGGGTCTAGGGATTACTCAATATAGAAAATTTTTCAAACAAATCGGAAATTTCTTGAAAAATCGTTTAAAACATGCAAAACGGTGTGCTTTTCCGCATAGAAGCCTGTAATAAGCCCTATACAAGTAAACAAAAAGAAAAAATGTTTTCAGAAATTTATAATTTTGAGGTAGGTTTGCAAAAATATTCTATGGGAAGGATGTGTTATGGTTGGTACTAAAAAAATAAGGTGGGGATTCTATATCTTCTTGGTTGGCATCGGCTGCATTCTAAGTCATGCAGCTGACGTTCGCCCTTTTTATTTTGAAAATGTCACGGCGGATGCCTCCATTCAGCAGCAGGAATGGGAAAAATTGATGAAGTACAAGCTTTGGGGAACC
>NZ_JALFIA010000021.1:0-21210 GCF_022776125.1 Hallerella sp.
ACTTGCAAAAGTTCGGTCATCGGAAGCGCCGCTAAAAGTTTGGTTTCTCCGAGGCGAATCGCTCCAATCGAAAGGAATAGTACATCAACGGCGAACTTGACCGCAAACGGCACAAGGAACCAGCTCCATGGAAAATTCAAAAACAGCGCAAGCCACGGAGACACAAAGAGCCACACATAAAAAGTGTAAATCAGCGTCAGGAAAAAAGTGTAAAGGTGATTGCTGTAACTGGTTCCGTTGCTCGACCAGCGGGCGCGTTGATTCAGCAAACCTTTGAAGGTATCGACCGGAGCGGTTTTGACGACCGCTTCCTTGTCCAGATTGTAGCAGAATCCGACATCCGGCTCGTGGATCATCTTGTGCACGAGCATGTCGTCGTCGCCGGAAGAAAGGTGCACGAGATCGCCAAATCCGCCGACCTTAAAGAACAGGTCTTTTTTATAGGCGAGAGCCGCCGCGCTTGCGACCATCGGAATGCCCATGCTGAAGCCAGCCGCTTCAATCGAAGTATAGCCGAGGGTTTCGAGCTTTTGAAAGGCGTGGACGACTCCCGGCGAACCGGAATTTTTTTTCGGCCCCTGCACAATCGCGATGTTTCCTCGGAAGCGGTTCGCCATGGAGCGGACCCAGCCTTTCGGCGGTAAGCAGTCGGCGTCCATCGTCATCAGAATTTCGTACTTCGCCTGTTTAAAACCCGTTTCGAGCGCACGCTTTTTGGGGCTTTCGAGGTAAGGCGCGTCCATCGGAACATGAACCACCGAAAATCTCGGATGTGCCGCGGCGAATTCTTCGAGTATCTGTGGAGTGTTGTCGGTCGAACGGTCGTTTACACAGATGACTTCCCATTCGCCGGTATAATCTTGAGCATTCAAGGCTTCGAGGGTTCGCTTTGCATGTTCCTCTTCGTTGCGCAGAGGAACAATGACCGAAACGGTCCAGAGCTTTTCCGGTTTTTCCTTGTCTTTTTTAGCACGCAAAAGGCCAATCGAAAAGAACAGGAAGAGCACCGCGTAAAGCGCTGTAAGGACTCCGAGAATGCAAATGCTTAGCATAACGGGCAAAATATATTTATTATTCTATACCCATGATGATTCACCCTTCCGCCTATGTGAGCCCAAACGCTCAAGTTGCAGATTCTGCTTGTATCGGCCCTTGGTGCCTTGTGGAAGATTTTGTCGAAATCGGCGAAAATGTTGTCCTCGAATCCCGCGTTCACGTTCTTTCGCATGTAAAAATCGGGGCGGGAACCAAAGTCTTTGACGGCGCAAGCCTCGGGAACATCCCGCAGGACCTCAAGTTTGGCGGTGAAGAAACCACACTCGAAATCGGCGAACGCTGCACGATCCGCGAATATGCGACTCTCCACCGCGGCACTGCAGCCACCGGCAAGACGGTCGTCGGCGACGATGTGCTCATGATGGCGTACGTCCATGTGGCACACGACTGCCGCATCGGAAACGGGGTCGTCATCTCGAATGCAGTCCAGCTTGCCGGTCACGTTCAGATAGGGGAATATGCGAACTTGGGCGGCACCGCAGGCGTCACCCAGAACTGTCGCATCGGCGCGTTCAGCTTTATCGGCGCGGCACTCAAAGTCGACAAGGATGTTCCCCCGTATGTGAAGGCGCTCGGAAATCCGCTCCGTTTCGCCGGGGTCAATCTACACGCCTTGCGTCGTTTCCCGGAGCGTTTCCCCGAAAGCAAAATCGTTGAAATCGAACGCCTGTACCGCGAATTCTACCATTCCAAACGCCCCGCCGAAGAAATGGCAAAAGAAATGGCGAAATCCGAAGATCTCGCCATTCAAAATTTCTTTGCGGAAAATCGTCCGCTGATTCGCTAATTTCGCAAATTAATTCTGGAACAAGGCGTCAAGAATACCCGTGTACCAGGTGTTGTTGTAGCGGTCATAAGCTTCAAAACCGCCCACCTTGGTAAAGCCCCAGTAGGTCCAGCTCATACCGTATTTTTCAGCGGCGGCGATCGTCTTCTTGCTCCAAAGAGCCCAATACTTGTCGCTCGGACCCTTTGCTTCGCCGCAACTGCTGCGGGCACCTGCCGCCACGCCGAATTCACCCATGTTCATCGGAATATGTCCGCCGTTTACGTCTGGGTAAAGGGACTGGGCGAGTGCCACATACTTCGGAAAGTCCGTCGTCGCGGTCGTCGAATAGGTTTCGTCGCCAGCGCAGGTGTAACCGTGACCTGCGTGCGTGTAGGTGTACGGTTCATAATAGTGACCGGAAAAGATGATGTTTCCGTCCTGCGGAAGCTGTAAGGCTCCGATGTCGTTGAATTTGGCCGCGTGGTAAGATTCGAACATGATCGTCTTGCCCGGAGCGGCGCTGCGGATTACGTTGTAAGCAGAAAGCATCACATCGTTCAAGACGGTTGCGTCCTTGATAGTCGGTTCGTTCAAAATTTCAAGCACGAGCATCGAATCCGGGAAAACATTCAGAGCGGTCGCTACCTGGGCCCAGATGGCTAAAAAGTGGGTCTTTTCCGCTTCGTAAGCTGCCGCATTGTTTGTCGGATCGTTCGTGTAATCGTTTGCCGCGTTCATCAATTCCTGGTACCAGTGAAAGTCGACTATCACTGCAAGTCCTTGATTCAGCGCAAGTTGTACGTCTTCCATCACTCCGGCCAAGCGTTCCGGATTGACTTCGTGGGTGGTCGGATTGGAGTTGTGCTGCCAGCGCACAGGAATACGGACAGAGTTAAAACCGGCGTTTTTGACGATCTCGAAGTCGCCGTCCTTGATCGGGTTTCCCCAGCCGCCGTCCAGATCGTCGTTGTAACCAAAATTATAGGGTTCTTCCGGAACATCATCCGCGTATGACTTGGAATCCCAGGAATTTCCCAAGTTGATGCCACGTCCAAGACGGGCGTTCATCGCGCGTCCCAGGGAGTAGTCTACGGCAACGACAGTTGCCGAGCTTTCTGCAGAACTTGAAGATTCGACCGCAGAGAGCTGTCCAGAATCGCTAGAGCAGGCGACCATCGTCGTTATAGCGAATCCGAGAAGGGGCATCAAAATTTTTTCCATGGAAGAAGCTCCTGTATAATAGATATGTCCTTCTTAAACATAATTTTTCCTAAACATAAGTTTTTCCCAAAATGAAAGTTTTTTGGTGTCCAAATAAGGCGTTTACGTATGAAACCGCAATAAATGGGCAGAAATACAAAAAAATGGGGTGGAATGGTTCTAGTTAAAGTGTTTTTTTTGCAAAAACGAAATTTGAAAGTGAAAAAAAAATTATATTGTGGTTTACCAGATTTTATCGGATTTTGGAGAGATTAAAATCTATGAATGCAAAGATACAGAAACCCATCTGGAAGTGCCTTTTCGTGACACTTCTTCTTGCGTCGTTCTCTTTTGCCGGATTTAGTGAATACCGCGATCGAGATCAATCCCGCTTTATCATGAAACCCGCTAAGCCGTTCCGCCCGGATAAGGACGTCGTTACTGTCGTGATGCGCGAAGCTGTCCCCCGTGGCGGTGGATACACTTACCAGTATCCGCGTGAAAACCCGGAACCGTTTATGACGGATAAGTACGCCAAGGAAGGCGCTCTTTCCATGGAAATTGAATTGATCGCTAGCGATTACTCCGGTGTGGCTATCTGTATCGCCGGTTCTGTGGACCTGACTCCGTACCTCGAAGAAGGAGTTCTCGAATTCTGGATTAAAGGTGCCAAGGGTGGTGAAAACGCTCTGTTCGTGCTCGTGGACGATGGCGTGAAGAGCGGTGGTGAATCGCTCCAGGTCAAGCTCCGTTCCAAGAGCCTTGGTGAAATTACGACGGAATGGACTCATTACAGCATTCCGCTGAAGCTCTTCGGTATGACGGGTCTTTATTGGGATGCCAAGAACACCCGTGACGTGATGCTTCCCTTTGCGTGGGATAAGTTCAAGGGTTTCCGTCTTGAAGTCCGTAAGGATGAAAACGAATCCTTCAAGGTGTGGATTGACGACATCGTCATCAAGAAGCATGGCAAGCCGTACGAAGGTCCGGCCAACTATCCATTCCGCAATGCGATTTAAGAGGGTTTTATGCGTAAACTAGTTTCTTCTTTTTTGATCGCTTCTTGCGCCGCGTCCGTCTGGGCCACCCCGACCCAGGTCAAACTGGACTCGATCAATGCGTCTTTGGACACTCTCTCCAATAATATGGAATCGACCTTGCTCGGTAAGGATGACCTTCCGATGGCAGTGTCTGGCTTCATGGCGTTCCGCGTCAAGAACTTCCATTATTCGAACACTTCTCCGGCTTTTGCAAGCGATAAGGCTCGCACGGCGATCGACGCTGTCTTCAAGGCGAACATCGTTGCCATGCCGAACTCCTACATGACCTTGTGGTCTAACATCGCCTTCCCGTACGATCTTTCGGGCACCTTCGGCAACAAGTACGCTACGCAGCCGACCGAAGTGCCGACGTACGACGAACGCGTTCTTTACGATCACTCGACGGACTACTACTCCACGACGATCGATGAAGAATTCAACGTCGGTGTGGATATCCGTGCAGGCGTCTTCGGTGCTTACGTGACCGCAGGTGGCGTGATTTGGGCAAATGGTTCGCCTCTTACCATGTGGGAACGTGAAACCGCTCCGCGCTTTGCTTGGCAGTACGAACTCTTCGAAGACGAAAAGACCGTCAGTACTTACTATAAGGAAAAGGTCTTTAAGCCGGTGAAGGAAGGCGGTCGTGCTTTCTGGACGAACCGTTCTTTCGGAGGTCTCTTTGCAAACGTTTACCAGTTGCCGTACAACATGAAGGCGCAGTTCATGGTTTCCCAGCCGATGGATATGGACATGGGTACCCGTGACGGTCTCCGCCTTTATGCAGGTCAGCCGGGCGAACTTGAAACCTATGGTCTTCATGATATGCGCGGTGCTGTCTATCACGGCAGAATCGCCAAGGACAAACTCTTTGAAACGATGACCCTCGGTGCAAACTACATGGGCGTCGTCTTCGACAAGGGTATCATTTACGAAGATGAATTCCGTAACCAGCACATTACCGCTGGTCTTACCCCGTCCCTCTTGAATACGCATGTGGTCTCCTTGGACATCAAGGGTAACATCACCCCGAAACTCTATTTGATGGCGGATGTGGCTGTGAGCATCACGGATTCCGTGAACTTCTACAAGTCCGACGAAGCTGCCCAGACCCATGGCTATGCAGAAGATGCTTATACCACGGGTACGGCAAATCCGCAGGTCGGTGTCTATGTGAAGGCGCAGAGCAAGCACATCGAAGGCTGGCCGATTACGGTCGAAGGTATTTACCTTCCGAAGGACTTCTATTCTCCGTATTCTCTGAGCAACCCTTCCCGCTTCACCAGCTGGCGTAAGGATGAAATGTATTTGAACGGCGGTTCTCTCCGCTACACCCCGAACATGATGGGCTTGAACTTGAAGCTCGAACCGACTTTCAACCGCGGCTACTTCGACTTGCAGTACGGTCAGCATCGCCAGGTGGAAGAAGGCATGGACGTGCTCGTTTTCAACTACCGTTTGAACGGTCGTAATATGTGGGAAAGCACGAACTCCTGGACCAAGCACAAGCCGATTTTCTGGGCTGACTCGGGTAACGCCGATCCGAAGGCAAGTGGCTATGTCGCACGTACGGGTGTCCTCGAACCGGGTACCGGTATCAAGCTTCGCCGTCAGAAGGGTGGCTTGTACGGTGGAACTTGGGAAATGTGGGAATCCTTCGTCGCCTACCAGAATACCGACCAGATCAGGTCTAAGGAAGTCCCGAGCCACGCAAAATGGTCCTCTTATCTCTCCTTCATGGGCGGTTACGATATCGGACACTGGTTCGGCACCGACCGCAACATAATGATGACGGGTTATGCCGCTATCTCCGGTATTTCGACGACGATTGCTCCGATCGCTTACAGCGAAGACCAAACCGACATGCTCCTCTGGAGCTTCTACGGTCAGTTTGAACCGGCAATCGCTGTGCATCCGAAGTTCCACGTTGTGGGTATTTTCGGTCTTGAAAACATCCGCTCTAAATACGCTTACACGTCTTACTCTGTTTCGAACGGTCTTTCGAAAACGTCGGATATGTACAACGAAGTCTCTACCGACTACTACGCTTACGCCCCGATCAATTACCTCGAAACGGCAATCGGTCTTGGCTTTGACTGGGATTTCGCTGACCGCGCAGGCTTGCACGTTCGCTACAAATGGATGACCCATTCCGACGAAACCCTTTCCGTTAACGATTGGCATTCGCACTACATTGCTGCGGAAACCAAGGTTTGGTTCTAAGGAGGGCGTGAACAATGAAGATGAATATGAAAAAATTCTTGATCGCTTTCCTCGCTGCCGCTGCAACGGTCCCCGCTGCTACGGAATGGCAGACACAGGAAAAATTGGATGCTAAGGTCGATTCCATCAATGCCAAGCGCGGTGTGGAAATCGGGGGTAAGATCCGCGCTATCGCACAGGCTTCTTACTTCGACACGGATCAGGATCCGACTGGCTTGAATAAGATGCCGGATGTGGAACGTAACGAAATGGCAAATGCCGACATCGACTTCCACTTCCGTCCGTATGAATTTGTCCGCGCAAACGTGATGCTTCGCTTCGGCGCAGGCATGCAGGAATACTTCTCTTCCGCTTCCAAGACGATGTCCGTCGGCTGGATCAATGTGGAAGGGAACATCGGCAACTCCTTCTACTGGGTTGTGGGTGACTTCCGTCAGCAGTATTCTCCGTTGACCTTGTTCAACCCGGATGTGGAAATCCTTTACGAACCGACCATTTTCGCTCGCAAGCGCCACATGGCCGAAGCTCAGGAACTTCTGGAAGGCAACCAGCGCAACTTGCAGGGTGCAAACATCCAGTTCCGCCACAATCTCGGCAGCACGGTCGGCGAACTTCGCGCAGAAGCTTTGGCCGCTCGCTTGAACCGCACCTCGGTCCTCGACCTGAGCGGTGCAGAAGGCAATATCCTTCCGAACGATACGATCGCAGGCGCCTCCTTGGCTTCCAACATGGATAAGTGGCTTATCGCTGCGAACATCGAACTTCTCCCGCTGAATAAGAACCTTTATCTCGGCGTGACACCGATGTTTATCTTCGATAACGAAGATTCTTACTCCTATACCTATCGTCATCCGGACAACGACGTGAGCGCCGATTACGTTCTCACTTCAATCAACCCATATGACACCGATCCGCAGAATACGATGGTGGTGAGTGGTCGCTTAGGTGGTGACGTTGCTGGTTTCCTCGGAAACAAAAACCTTGTCTTGGATCTCGTCGCTGAATACGCTTACTCTTCCGACAAGATTTATACGCACACGGCAGTTCCGGTTCTCGATGCGACGACAGGCGCTCAGGCTGTGGATGCTTCGACCGGCGAAAATCTCTACACGGATGTCGTGACGGATGAAAAACTCAACGGTTCCGCACTCTTGGTAAACTTGAATGCCGGTTACAAGACCGCTGACACCTGGGGCGCTCTCCTCGGTGTGAACGTGGTCCGTAACGACAGCAACTGGTACAATAACGTCGCCCAGTCCCCGAAGTTCTTCGCTCGTCGCATCTTGAACTCCGACAAGGACGGCAACACGATTAAATACGGCGTGAACTCCCCGCTCTACTCGACCTTTGACGCTCTTTATAACTACGCTCCGAAGTATTCTCCGGCCACGACGACTTTGAAGACCGATGACGGTGGCATTCGCGACGGTCAGTCGGAAAGTTACAACATCGCACCGTTCAACAAGAGTTCCTGGAAGTCGGGCGTCTATTCCCGCTCCCAGCTCGCTCTTATCGAAAGCTTGAGCGATCCGGCTTTGCAGCTCGCTCTCCCGAACGGTCTCGCTACTTCGAACCGTCAGGGTGCTCGTGCTAACCTCACCTTGAACTGGAAGGACTATGCCGAAGTGCAGGGACTCTTCAGCACCTTCACTCAGGTAGCTCCGGTCGTCGGCTTCAAGGAAGCTTCCTATATGGAATTCGGCGGTGGCGCTAAGGTCGACGTCTTCAAGATGCTCGGTTTCAAGAAACCGCTCGAACTTTCCGGTTCTTACAAGCATTCGGAAAGAAGTGTTGATACGGATAATTGGGCTGCCTTCGGCACGGCTGACGGTACGGCTGAATTCAAGAGCGACTTCATCAATGCCGGTCTCTATGTTCAGTACCTTCCGCGTCTCGGCTTTACAGCTGGTCTCCAGTACATCAATTCCGAATACAACGCTTACGAAGGTTTGATCAGCGGTCTTGCCGCTCCGAAGACGACTAGCAAGCAGATGCAGTGGATGGTTGGTTTGGACTACTCCTTGGCAGACAACGCTTGGCTCTCTTTGAACTACGGAATGATCACCGTTTCGAACGAGTACAACACGGCTTCGATCGTGGCTGCCGCTTCTTCTGATGGTGCTTATAATCTTCCTTCTTACTATGATGTGTCGACCGATGTGGCGGGTAAGTTCAAACATGAATTCAGTCAGTCGATTATCGAAGCTTCCATTAACGTGGAATTTTAGTGGGAGGGACTAAGGAATGAACTCGAATATGAAAATGCATTTGCTCGGTTTCTCTTCGGTGCTGCTTCTTTCTGCAGCTACGGCCTTTGCTGCGCCGGAACAGGATTCTTCCGCAGAAAAGAGTGTTGCGGAACAGCAGAAGTCGCTGCTTGAAAAATTGGATTCCCTGAATGATGCGGTCCTCGGTCTCCGAGTGAACGGTTCTGCAAAGGCTGGCGTCTTGACATCGATGGCCTCTTCGGACCAGTTCAGCGACAATTCTCCGACTCAGGAAACTCAAGCTTATACGGACGTGAACTTGATTCTCACCGCTCATCCGAGCTCCGAAACGGAAGTCCGCGTAGAAGCTCGCCTTCACAAGGATTGGCAGAGTGCTTACGAAGAGAACAACAACCCGATCATCGGTCACTGGTTCTCTTATGACGGAAAGATTCTCGACGATCATCTCGCCTTTAACTTGGGCTATATGCGCGTCGGTTATACTCCGTACACTCTTTACACTCCGCAGCCGAACCTTCTGCAGGAACCGGAAATCTTTGCGCAGGCTCGCGCAGAAGCGATGAGCAAGAGAAACTTGGACACGACTTCCCGTCGTCTGCTCCACGGTTTGAACATCGACTATCACAGTGGTAACCTCGGTGTTGTGGATGATTTGCATCTCCAGGCAACGGGTGCGCGTCTGCGCAACATTTCCAAGAAGAACGACCAGGCATTCTTCGACTTTGACTGGACTGACCGTTATCTCTACGGTGTCCGTCTCGGTGTGGATGCTTATGGCGCTCACGTCGGTGCGAACTTTGTGAATGTCTTTGACCGCGAATTGAGCTTCCTCGCTCACGACCTCGACTTGAGCGACTCCGTCGTTTTCGACGACAACAAGGTCTTCTCGGGTGAACTCAGTTTTAATACGAAGAAGGTTCTCCCGGATCTTCCGGTGGTGATCGGCTTTGACGCAGAATATGCAATGTCCTGGTGGAATGCAGACCTCTACTACTCGGCAGAGAAGACCTATTCGGATTATTCACTGAAGAAGGGTTTGGTTCCGAATGCAGACGGTGGTCTTGACTCGATCGCTTACGTCTCTTCCATTACCAAGGCAACTCACAAAACCGTTTCGGAAAACTTCTTGGATGACAACGGCTCGGCTCTCTATGTGGAACCGTATGTCCAGGCCAAGTTCAGCGACCTTGCCGTGGAACTCCGTGGACGTTACTTGCAGAATGATGCAAAATTCTGGTCTGAACTCGCTTCGGCTTCGAACTTCAGCGGTAACACGGTCATCTTGAACGCAAACGCTCTCTATTCGGATTCCGTTTACTCGAACCTTGTTTCTACCTTCGGTATGTCGAGCCTTGAAAACCTCTACTTCCAGGTTTACAACTCGAATCCATTGAATGTGACGAACTTGATCACTTCGGCAAAGGCAAACGTCCTTTCTTCGGAAAATGACGAATCCGGTTACCTCTACTCTCGCGTCTATAACAACTACAAGAACGCTCACTTCTACCGCAACGGTTATATCGCCGATACGAAGAAACGTCTTGAACTCGACGAAGCTTTGAACCTCATGAACGTCTCGGTGGATATGGCTTTGCCGTACGGCCTTGCCACTCCGGACCGCAAGGGTTTTGCCGCTTCCCTCGATTTGGATTGGAATGGTGCAGTGGTTGTGAACGGACGCTTCGCTCGCTACAACTGGGATGCCGCTGATGACGTGTTCATGGAATACGCTGCTGGCCTCGGTGTTCGTATCGACCAGTTCGTTTCCGCTCTCGACAAGGCTTTGATCCAGGGTTCTTACGCTCATGCAGAAGAAGACAATTACTTCAAGCGCAAGTCCGACCGCATCATGGCTGGCGTGACTTTCGACAATCTCGTGGGTCCTGTTGGCATCTTGGCTGGTTTCGAAAAGGTCTCGATGGAATACGGCAATCCGCTGATGCTGACGGAAACTGCCGCCATTACGAAGACCGAAGAAATGCTTCTCCGTGTGGGACCGCGCATCAAGATTGCCCCGGCTTCTTACCTGTCTGTGCAATATGGTTTGCTCACGGATAAGGTTTCCTTCAATCGCATGAGCGTTGGCGAAAACGGTTCGATTCCAAGTGTAATCTCGGATGAATTCTCGATTGACAAGAATGTAATCATGGCCGATGTCACGGTGACTTTCTAAGAGGTGTGTTTTATGAAAAAATCTCTTTCTTATTTACTGGCTCTTGGAACTGTTGCGCTGACCGCGTGCTCCTCGATGGATGTAAGTTCCTCGGAATCGTTGGTAGGCAACTATCCGAGCGATTTCAACGCTGTAGAATACATGGCATTGCACCCGGGCCTTCGCAGCTTGCAAATCCAGGATTACGTGTCCGCACACAACTCAAGCTTGACGCTTGAAGCAGACTCGGTGACAGCGGATTCTGCCGCTTTCATGGCGGACACGGCGATTCTACACCAGATTTATGTGAACCCGTATTACGCGGGTTACACGGAAGAACTTTGGACGGAAGACTGGTCCGTTTCGACGACTCCGGTGACAACCTGCGGCGTGGATACGGTTTACGTTCGCGTGAAGCCGGCGAATGGAACTCCGGTGACCGTTTATCTCGGCTCTTTGACTTACGCTGAAGACGGCAAGACCATCACGAAGGTGGATGGCTATACGGATTCGACGAAGACCGAAGAGGTCTCTTACGAAATCGACGGAACCACTTATTCGATTGTGAAGCAGCTCGGTAGCACGAAGACGGTGGTGGATTCCACGGATTGCGTGACGACTCAGGATACAACTGCAGGTGGCATTCCGAGTGATAAAAAGAAGAGACTGCTCTACTTCAACTTCGAAGATACGCGTAACGATCTCGTTGCCTTGAATACTGTCCCGATAGATACGTTTGCAATTAGCTCTCAGTATCTGATGTACGGTCAGGCTCACGGTTGGGCTTATCGTGCTTGCACGGATGCAGAAAAGGCGAATCCGATTCAGTCGGAATCTTATCCGATGACCAAGTTATACTGCGTAGATGATGATGATATCATCCGCGAAATTGCGGAGTGAGGATTCTTATGAACTTAAAACTGATTGCTTTTACTTTCGCATTGGGCATGGCGACAGTCGCGAATGCGGCGGCCGATAAGGTCGTTGGCTACTTTCCGTACTGGAGCCAGTACTCTCAATTCGCTCCGAAGGATATCCGCTACAACATGGTGACCCATATTCACTATGTGTCGCTTTTTCCTTCCTCGGATGGTTCGCTCGCTTTCGCTGACGAAAACGATGCGGAAAACTTCAAGGAACTTTCGAAGCTCTCTGCCGAAAACAACGTCAAGCTGATTGTGACGGTGGGCGGCATGGAACAGGAAGCTACGCTGGCAGAAATCGCCGCTTCGGAAGAAGTCCGCGGTACTTTTGCAAGCAATGTCGCTTCTTTTCTCGATGAAAACGGTGCTGCAGGCATGGAACTGGACTGGCAGAACATAACGGCTGAAAACGCTGAAGGCTTTGCCGCTCTCGTCACTTCCCTTAAGGAAGCTCTCGGCGACAAGACCCTTTCGATTGCCACGTATCCGCTTTCTTCTGCTGATGCTTACGACGGTTCTGTTCTGAACAATGCGGAATATGTGACTGTATTCGTTCCGGATCAGATGACGGAAGAAGTTTCTGAACTCAAGCCGAACCAGAGTGTTGCTGCATTTGAAGAAGCGATGAACGCTTTGACCTCGAAGGGCGTTGAAAAGGATAAGATTCTCCCGGTCGTATTCTTCTATGGCAAGAGCTTTATGGGCGCCAAGGCACTCGGCGAAGCTCAGACGGGTGTCGGTAGTGGTAACGAAGGTGTTCTCGCCTATAAGGAATTGATGAAGAAGTTCGAAGCTCCGGATTACAAGGTTTCTTTCGATGAAGCCTCGAAGTCTGAAATTGCTACCAGCGAAATCGAATCGATCGTCTTCATGGGCATTCCTTCCGTGAAGGCTTTGGCTGAAACGGTGAAGTCCGAAGGTTATGCTGGCGTGGCTGCTTATGACCTTTCTGAAGACCACACGGAACCGATCGTTTCCTTGATGGTGACGATTGGCCTTGAACTCCGCCCGGATGTGGATTACAAGGCTAAGAAGAAAAAGTAATTCTTCTAACGTCAAAGAATTCCAAAGACCGTCCTCATCGAGGACGGTCTTTTTGTATGTATTCAAATCCGCCGGCTAGGCCGGCGGGTTCCTTTTATGCTTGTACGATTCGTGGATTGAACTTTAGAGCTTGTGAGCTTCTTTAGGATGAGTCAATCGGTACGCAAAAAAGCCCCGCTCTTGCGGGGCGAAATGTTTGTGCTTAGGCGAAAGGCGAAGGCTTAGAATTTAGCGCTTGTTCCAGTGGAAGGAACCGACGTTTGTACCTTGACGGACCTTGAGGAAGTAAGAACCTGTCGGAATCTGTTCCAAGGAAATCAGGTGGGAGCCTGCAGACATGTGTTCCTTGTTCGAAGCGACAACCTTGCCCAAGGAAGAGAAGACTGTCCACTGCACAAGGCCTGCCTGCGGAACCTGGAGCAAAAGGCTGTTGTTTTGCACCTGAGTGCGGAACGGTGCGACATCTGCCTTGGAAATAATCGGGGTGGCGTAATATTCATCCTTGTTGACTGCTGCAGCGCTGTCGCCGACAATTACGGTAATCGACTTTTCGAAGGCTTCGTAGTGGTCGGTTTCCGGAGCGGTAGCCGTAATCTTCACAATCGCGTTTTCTGTGCCAGCGACGATCGTTGTGCCGACCTTTTGCAGGTATGGGGAGAATTCGGCTCCGTTATACGTGTAAGAAACCGGAATCTGTTCTGCCATCATCGTGTCGGGGAGAGCGTTCGCTTCGGTAACGGCACCGAAAGTTAAAGTTCTATTCTTGAACTTTGAATAGATACGTTGCTGACCCTTGGCGAATGTGACCGTAATCGTATCGTCCATGGCGCGGTAACCGGAAACTGCCGGAGCGGTAACGCGGATTTTGCCATCGCCGAGGACAGTGGTGAATTCTGCCATCACGGCTGTCGAATTCAAAGCACTGTAGCAGTATTTGGAATTTGTGCAGGTGGCCAGTTTAACTGTAAGAATTTCTGGAGTCAAGGATTCAAAAGTCAGAGCTCCGCCTTGAACCGTTGTGAAGGATGTAGTCAAAAGCGTTTCGTAGTCGCTTGTACCAGAGTAGTTGACCATGGAATGGCTCTGAGTGCAGGATCCGCCATAACGACAGGTGAAGTCGGAAAGGCCAGATACGATCTGTTCCGGTTCTTTTTCAACGACAACGATCGATTGAGAATTGTCGTTTGCCGTCAAAATGGCATAACCAGCAGAGAGAATGTTCAACGTGCTTCCGTTCACCGAGGCTACCGTTTCATCGCTAGAGGTGTACGAACAGCCGGATTTCAGGAGTGTCGTGAGAGCACCTGCTGTTTCGGTAACGGTCGTGCTGTTGAAGTGGCAAGAACCGCTCGTGTTGCCCGCAATTAAAGAGTCTGCCCAGCTGCCTTTGTACTTGGATAGATAATTCTTCACAATCGTACCGGAAGCTGTATAGGTCGCATTATTCAAGTCTTCCGCATTGGTGAGGAAGGCATTGCCTGCAAAGATCGCGGATCCTTCTTCAGAATTATCCACGGGGCTTGTGTATTGGCGAAGGCTCCAGTTGCAGTTACTGATACGGTTCGTTTCCATAAAGGAAAGCCAGTCGTTTGTGTTACTTTCGTTTGCGGAACCCTTGCCGTCTGCGGCTGTGGTGCCCCATTCCGAAATAAACACGGCATTGCCTGCTTTCTTTGCAGCGGAAATGCGGCTGCCGAATGTGCCAACCGTGTGAGTTCCTGCGTAGAAGTGGAATACATACGCCACGTTTGTGGCTGTGACGTCACCGTAGCTAGTGAGCTGGGACCAGCTCGGGGTTCCTACGAGAATCAGGTTGTCGCTGTATTGGCGAATGTGACCTGCAACGGTGTTTGCATAGCTTGTGATGGTAGACCATGCGGTGTTCACCGGCTCGTTGTAGATTTCAAAAATCACGTTCGGAATCTTGCCGTAGGTCTTTGCCATGCGGGTAAAGAAGGTATCTGCTGCCGTGATTTCGTTTTCTGCACGGTGGCTGTGCCAGTCAATGATGATATAGACGTCGTTTTCCACCGCCGCTTGTACCATCTGGTCCACTTTGGAAATATAGGTTTCCGGAGAGGTCATGTAAGAATAGCCTTCTTCCATCGGATTGCTTGTGCCGCCATTGCTGTCGTAATACTGCACGCCCATGGCAAAGCGGAACACATCGATGCCCAAATTCTTGGCTGCCCACGCGATGACGTCCGGTTTGTAATATTGCAAGCCGGTTGCATCGGACCAGAAAAGGCTTACGCCGCGAAGCATTGCGGGCTTATTGGTTTTTTGGCTGATGACTTCACCTCCGCTGGTGCCGAGTGCGCCGTAGTTTTGCACCGGACCTACTCGGTAAGGCTTGGCGGTTGTGGCGTCCGCCGAGGCGGCTGCCGCAAACGCCAAGGCGCCTGCGACGAGAAGTTTGGTAAGTTTCTTCATAGAAATCTCCTAAGGTACCCACTCCCACGTGAATCGCTATTTCTGAATTTTCAGAGTTTGAGAATTGGCACCGTCCGAAAGACGCAGAACGTACAGGCCGCTAGCCGGAGCAAGCTGATCGATGGCAACCTGACCGGAACCCTGGATGCTCTTGGAAGAAAGCAGAGTGCCGTTCAAGTCATAAACGCGGAGCTTTGCACCGTTCGAAGCCTGCTGGTAATAGATTTGATTCCCTTCGCGACGAAGCAGGGACTTCTGGACAGTAACCTTTGGAGTTTGAATGCCGTTAATGTCTTTCAAGTTCGTGACGACGTTTCCTGTTGCATCGAGAAGGCTTACTTCCTTCAGGGCGAAGGAAGCGTAGCCAGCCTTTTGCATTTTCACGTCGAACTTGAAACCGCGAACCGCCTTGACAACGTCAGAACGGTAGCTTTCGAAGTTCACCCAAGACGGGTAACTGAGAGAGTTGAACTGGTCGCTAGCGTTTGCTGTAATGTCAATGTCAATGGTTTTCCAGTCTTCGGTCGGATGCAGGTAGTAGCCCGGTTCGCCGCCTTCTTGATCCTGAAGCAAAGTTTCCTGGTCAAGGAGGGCGAAACGCATCACGCCCTGGCTCTTGTAAACGACGTGAACCGTGGAAATGTCGCTCAAGTCATAATAGCTTTCGTCTTCGTCAAAGGAACATGCGACACCGGCAAACGGGTAGTTCAATTCCACGCCGCCGATATAGGTCGGTTCCGGAGCGAGGAAAGCTTCCATGGCGACAACGTAAGAACCGTCGTCCTGCTGGTAAATCGCCGTGCTGCCGGAATCCGGATACATCTTGGTAACGCCGAATTTATCCGAGTAACCGCCCCAGTTCCAGAAACCGGAAATCGTTGCGCCCGAACCCACTGGCATCAATGTGCCTGCCGGAGCGGACGGTGTAAGGACATTCGTCGGATCCGGGGTAAAGGCCGTGTAACCTTCCATATTGTAGAAGTTCGGCATGTTACCGGTGAGAAGGAGCATGTAAAGAACGTTCAACGTCGCCGCAAAGTAGTTTTCGCCTTTGGAAGCCGTCAAAGAAACCTTGCCTTCTGTATTGGAAAGGGTGTAATACAGGTTTTCCAGGTAGGACTTCGGAGCGTCTGCCGAAAGCATCGAAAGACCGAGGCCGCCTGCATAGGTAGACGAAACGAACACTTCGTTGTCCGAAGAACCGTCCAGGTTGTAGCCCGGAAGGATCATGCCTGCGTATCCATAAGTGGCGGAATCGAGCCAGCCGATAATGGCGTCGTTAGCTTCCTTGGCGCCAGCAATGCCGTACCAGGCATAGCCCCAGGCGAGTCTCCACGGAGTGCGGGCCGCATCGTCATAAAATCCCAGATATCCACCCGAAACGGCAGCGTTAGGCTGAATCGCCTGATGCGAGCTCCAGTCGCACCAGTCCGGCATCAGGCCGGTCACGGAGTTCTGGCAAGCGCGCAAATGGGTAAGGGACGTCGAAATCGCCGTCTGCCAAAAACTATCGCTTGTCACTTCATAGAACAATTGGAATGCTGCGACGGCTGTATAGCTCGGGTTGAATGCCGGGTTCCAGTTGCTGCCCGGTTTAATGCTTCCGTCGGATTCCATGTCGTTGTTCTTGATCCAAGAGATCAACTGCTTGGCATCGCTCAGGTAAGAGGCGTCGCCCCACTGCTTGTAAGCCATAATCAAGGCGACTGCTGCATCAAATTCTGCGTCGCTCGCCGTACCGCTGCCGATTATGGAGCCGGATTCGTTGTCGATTTCCCAGTCCATGCCCTGGCCGCTCCAGCTATTGCAACCGCTTCCGTTCAAGCCCTTGCCGTAGCACTTCCAATATTTCCAGAGTTTATCGAATTCCGCCTGGTGGTCATCGGTTGTGCTAGACATATAGACCATGATAAGCATGCCGTAGGCGATGCCTTCGGAAACCGTGTATTCGGAGTGGGCGTTCGGGCTAATGATACGAGCCGTGCCGGCAGGCATGCCGGCGTTTGCATTTGCGGTGGCGCCTTCATATTTTTGATAATAGGTACCCGCTTCGGTGTACCAAGCGCCTTTCCACATCTTAAAATGGCTCTTTAGAGAGTCAATTGTGGCAGATTTGAACGTGTTGCCGTAAGGATAGGCTTGGTTCTGCGGGAATGGGAACTGTGGAGTCCCTGCGAAGGAGAGGGATGCCGCCGTAAAGCCTAAGAATAAAAGGGATTTAGATGACTTTTTCATACCTCCGAAAATAATCCATCTCAAAAAGAAACGGATTTCTTTTATTGTATAAAAAAGTTAAATGATAGTTTGTTTGCAATTCGTCACGCTTTACGATTATTTTTGCCCCAAAAGTCGAACTCAAATGTAAAAATCTGTAAACCAAAGTGCGATATTTCCCATAAAAAAGGAACTTTGCAAAAAAAAGTTAAGGAATGGAAAAATCACTTTCTTTTTTCAGAAAAAAAGATATATTAGCTTGCAAACCGCCCTTATTGGGCATCCACATTAACAAGAGAGAGAAAATATGAACAAGAAAATCTTAGCAGCATCTGCAGTTCTCGCAGCTGTTTCTATGTCTTTCGCTATGGAAACTTGGGTTGGTGCAAACTCCGAATACCGCGTTGAAACCGGTTTCGATGATGGTACCGACACCTATGGTTACTGGTACGATTACAACGATAACAAGGAAACCGCTGACAATGGTCCGGGTACCTCCAGCATCACTTGGCCGACTGGTAAGGGTAACGCATACGCTGAAGACGCTATGGACCCGATCATCGATGCTTGCGGCGGTGTTTGCGGTACTGCTACCATGGGTGGCCCGTACTCTTATCCGTTCGTCGGTGTTGGCTTCAACCTGAGCGGCGGCGCCCAGGGCGGTAACGACATCTCTTCTTGGGGTGGTATCTGCATCGGTTACAAGTCCACTGGCATTGCTCCGGCTCTCGAACTCGCTCCGGCTGACGAAGCCACGGTGACTGCTTACAACAACTACAAGGCTTCCTTGAAGATTCAGGCTTCTGAAGCTGTCGTTGACCTCCCGTGGAGCGCTTTCAAGCAGGAATCCGGCTGGGGCAATAAGGTTGACCAGGCTGTCGTTCTCGCTTCTGCTGCCGCTATCAAGTTCAAGATCGCTGCTGCTGACGGCAAGTCTACTGAATTCAACGTTTCTACGATCGGCGAACTCGGCAAGTGCATCGGCGGTGTTGGCATCAAGGCTGCTTCTTCCGCTTCCGCTGTGAAGGCTTCCGTTGCTGGCCGTACGCTCGCTCTGTCTGGCGTGAACGCTGGTGCAACTGTTGAAGTGATCAACCTCCAGGGTCAGGTTGTTTTGAAGAGCGTTCTCAACTCCTCTTCTGCTTCCTTGAACCTCGCTTCCTTCGACGCTGGCGTCTACATGGTCCGCGTTGCTGGCAAGGCAAACTTCAACCAGAAGATCATTCTCAAGTAATCTGAGAAAACTCTTTTGAGCTTTAGGAATGGAATCTGTGATACAGATTCCATTCTTTTTTTTGTAAGCTAAATTTTTGCTTTCGTTTGCAGGAATTCTCGAATAATCGTTATATATTTAGAACGTAATTTGCCTGATGGCCGTTCTAAATTCATCCTGGAGACTTTATGAATTTGAAATCTTCTTTGGGAGCTTTCGCTCTCTGTGCCGCATTCGGTTTGTCGGCTTGCAGTACGAGCAGCTCGACTTCCGCATCCCCGGAAAATTCTTCGTCATCGACCCAGACTTCTTCTGCAGGTGGTGGAGGTGCGTCGACGTCGGGTATTCTCCCGGCAACGGCGAATCCGACTTATACGGCAGCGTTGTATGATACCTGGAAGGCTTTCCATTACATTACGTTGGAAGATGAAGCTACTCGTTACCCGACTTGGGGTGCTGAATTTTCGACGGTCTTTGGTGCCTATACGGCGCAGGGTTTGGGTGCTGCGCGTGTTATTTGGTCGACTTTCAACTCGGCGAGCTGCACGATTGAGGAAGCTTCGCGCTCGAATATGTACAAGCGTGGCTGCACGGTATCGGAAGGTATCGGTTATGGTATGCTTATTACGCTCTTCCAGGGGGACTGGGACGCATTCAACCGTTTGTGGATTTATAGCCAGGCTTACCGTAATTCCGCGTATGCAAGCGGCCGTGGATTGATGCCGTGGCTCACTTCGAGCTTCAGTTGGGATATTCCGGATGAATCGAGTGCAACGGATGCGGACTTGGATATTGCGACCTCCCTCATTCTCGCGTACTACATGTCGGGCAATACGGCATACTTGAACGATGCCTTGACTTTGATTGCCGCTTTGTGGAATAACGAAGTCAACTTGAGCAATAATCTCCTGTATTCGGGCGATACGCCGACTTGGAAGGCTGCCGCGAATCCGTCTTATAACTTGAGCTACTTCTCTCCGGTGGCACTCCGCTTGTTCGCTCTTGTAGACAAGAATCATGATTGGACTTCTGTGCTGAATGCGCAGTACACCTATATGCTGAATGTACAGGCAGCCGGTACGGGCGTTTTTCCGGACTGGAGCGATGGCAGCGGCAATGCGATCAACCCGCCGAACAACAGTGCAAAGACTACGTACTGGACCTTCAACAAGGAATCCGTGCGTATTCCGTGGCGTATCGCTTGGGACTATTACTGGTTTGCGGATGAACGTGCTGCATCGGTGTTGAACACCTTGAATAACTTCATCATGGCAAGATCGAATAATGATCCGCTTTCGATTCCGGCGGTGAACTACTCCTGGAATTTGAGCATTGGAGCCGATATCCAAGGCCAGAATTTGCCGACCCAGTGGCAAGCTGCTTGGTGTGCAACCGGTATGGCGGGCAATTCAATGGATTGGTTGAACACTTGCACGAATGTCTTGAACGCCACGGTAATGCAAACTTCCGCTTCGAGTTACTTCCCGAACATTCTCCAGATGATGTACAGCCAGCTGTTGAATGGCATGTATGTGAAGCCGAGTAATATGGGCATTTAAGCCTCTATCGGCATTTGGAAAACTGTAGAAGAATGAAGTCTGTGACGCAGGCTTCATTCTTCTTTTTTTATTTAAAATTTCGTTTTCATTTCACGGTTTTTTAAAAATGGATGTGTATATTTGTGGCGGCTACCCACAGGTAGTTATTTGCCCATATCCCCGGAGAAATTATGAACTTGAATCTTTGCGCTGGATCTCTTGCCCTGCTTGCCGCTTTTGGTCTTTCGGCTTGTGGTGGCGACAGCGCTTCTTCGCCCGATCCGACTTTGACGTCTTCTGCTACGGCCTATTACAGTAGCGTTGTGACTCCGATTAATTCCTCTTCCTCTGTCTATGATGGCGTTTCTTCCTCTTCGGAGGCTGCTTTAAGCAGCTCTTCGATGGCTGTTTTAAGCAGCTCTTCGTCGACGCCGGTGGCGACGTCTTCGATGAACAGCGCCTTTATTGATGCAGCGACGGGTGGAACGACTTCGGGTGTATTCCCGACGACTGCAGATCAGTCGGTGACGTCGAGCCTTTATGATACCTGGAAGGCTTTCCACTACATCACTTTGAATGAAGAAGCTTCCCGTTACCCAACTTGGGGCGCTGAATTTTCGACGGTCTTTGGTGCCTATACGGCGCAGGGCATGACAGCTGCCCGTGTGATTTGGTCGACTTTTAACTCGGCGAGCTGCACGATTGCGGAAGCTTCGGGTTCGAATATGTACAAGCGTGGCTGTACGGTGTCGGAAGGCATTGGTTACGGCATGCTCATTACGCTTTTTGAAGGCGACCTGGAAGCGTTCAACGCTCTTTGGGTTTACAACCAGGCTTACCGTAATTCAGCCTATGCAAGCGGTCGTGGTTTGATGCCGTGGCTCGTGTCGAGCTTCGGTTGGGATATTCCGGATGTGTCGAGTGCAACGGACGCAGACTTGGATATCGCAACCTCCCTCGTTCTCGCCTACTATAAGACGGGCAACACGGGTTACTTGAATGATGCTTTGACTCTGATCAACGCTCTATGGGATAACGAAGTCAATACCTCGAATAACCTCCTCTATTCGGGTGACACGCCGACCTGGAAGGCTGCCGCGAATCCGTCTTACAACTTGAGCTACTTCTCTCCGGTGGCACTTCGCTTGTTCGCCGTGGTGGATAAAAATCATGACTGGAA